>NZ_VKHT01000121.1 GCF_014141535.1 Streptomyces alkaliphilus
CGCTCCCCCACGACCCTCCCGCCCTCCGGAAACGCCGCGAGGGCGGCACCCCCGTTCCCGGGAGCACCGCCCTCGCGGTGGATCGGGCCGAACCCGACCCGTGCGGAGCGTGTGTCGTACGCCTCAGCCCTGGTAGGGGCCGTAGTCGTAGTCCTCCAGCGGCACGGCCTGGCCGGATCCGGTGCCGAAGGGCGAGTAATCGATGTCGTCGTAACCGACGGCCGAGTACATCGCGGCCTTCGCCTCCTCCGTCGGCTCCACCCGGATGTTCCGGTACCGGGACAGGCCCGTGCCGGCCGGGATGAGCTTACCGATGATCACGTTCTCCTTGAGGCCGATCAGGGAGTCCGACTTGGCGTTGATCGCCGCGTCGGTGAGCACCCGGGTCGTCTCCTGGAAGGACGCCGCCGACAGCCACGACTCGGTGGCCAGCGACGCCTTGGTGATCCCCATCAGCTGCGGGCGACCGGAGGCGGGGTGCCCGCCCTCGGCGACCACGCGACGGTTCTCCGACTCGAACTTCGAGCGTTCCACCAGCTCACCCGGCAGCAGTTCCGCGTCGCCGGACTCGATGATCGTCACGCGGCGCAGCATCTGCCGCACGATGATCTCGATGTGCTTGTCGTGGATCGCCACGCCCTGCGAGTTGTAGACCTTCTGCACCTCGTTGACCAGGTAGACCTGGACGGCCCGCTGGCCGAGGATGCGCAGCACGTCGTGCGGGTTGGTGGCACCCACGGTGAGCGCCTGACCCACCTCGACGCGGTCGCCCTCGCCGACGGTCAGCCGGGCCCGCTTGGAGACCGGGTACGGCTGCTCGTCGGTGCCGTCGTCCGGCGTGACGACGACCTTCTTGGTCTTCTCGGTCTCCTCGATCCGAACCCGGCCGGCGGCCTCGGAGATCGGCGCGACACCCTTGGGCTGCCGGGCCTCGAAGAGCTCGACCACACGCGGCAGACCCTGGGTGATGTCGTCACCGGCCACACCACCGGTGTGGAAGGTCCGCATCGTCAGCTGGGTGCCGGGCTCACCGATGGACTGCGCGGCGATGATGCCGACCGCCTCACCGATGTCCACCAGCTTGCCGGTGGCCAGCGAACGGCCGTAGCACATCGCGCAGGTGCCCACGGCGGACTCGCAGGTCAGCACGGAGCGGGTCTTGACCGTCTCCACGCCGTGCCGGACCAGCTCGTCGATGAGCACGTCGCCCAGGTCGGTGCCGGCACCGGCCAGCACCTTGCCGTCCACGACCACGTCCTCGGCGAGGCACCGGGCGTAGACGCTGGACTCGACGTTCTCCTCCTTGCGCAGCACGCCGTCGGTGCCCCGGGAGGCGATCGGCAGCTTCAGGCCGCGCTCGGTGCCGCAGTCCTCCTCGCGGATGATGACGTCCTGCGAGACGTCCACCAGACGCCGGGTCAGGTAACCCGAGTCGGCGGTCCGCAGGGCGGTGTCCGCCAGACCCTTCCGGGCGCCGTGCGTGGAGATGAAGTACTCCAGCACGGACAGACCCTCGCGGAAGGACGCCTTGATGGGACGCGGGATGGTCTCGTTCTTGGCGTTGGACACCAGACCGCGCATACCGGCGATCTGCCGCATCTGCATCATGTTTCCGCGGGCCCCGGAGTCCACCATCATGAAGATGGAGTTGGTCTTCGGGAAGTTCTCGCTCATGACCTCCGCGACCTCGTTGGTCGCCTTGGTCCAGATGCCGATGAGCTCCTGGGTGCGCTCGTCCTTGGTGATCAGGCCGCGCTCGTACTGCTTCTGGACCTTCTCGTCCTGCGCCTCGTAGGAGGCGATGATCTCCTTCTTCGCCTCGGGCACGACGATGTCGGAGACCGCCACGGTCACCCCGGAGCGGGTGGACCAGTGGTAACCGGCCGACTTGAGGTTGTCCAGCGTCGCCGCGACCACGATCTTCGGGTAACGCTCGGCCAGGTCGTTGACGATCTCGGAGATCTGCTTCTTGCCGACCGGACGGTCGACGAAGGGGTAGTCCTCCGGGAGCAGCTCGTTGAAGAGCGCGCGCCCCAGGGTCGTCCGCAGCCGGAAGGCGTCACCCGGCTGCCACTCCTGCTCCTCGCCCTCGGCCACGGCCGGGGGGGTCCAGCCGCGCGGCGGCACGGTCCCGATCGGGAAGCGGATGTCCACCTCGGCCTGGAGGGAGAGCTCCCCCGCGTCGAAGGCCATGACGGCCTCGGCGGTGGAGGCGAAGGAGCGACCGGCGCCCCGGATCTCGCGTCCCTCGGCGTCGGTGGTCAGGAAGAACAGTCCGAGCACCATGTCCTGGGTGGGCATGGTCACCGGACGGCCGTCCGCCGGCTTGAGGATGTTGTTCGAGGACAGCATGAGGATGCGGGCCTCGGCCTGCGCCTCCGCCGACAGCGGCAGGTGCACGGCCATCTGGTCGCCGTCGAAGTCGGCGTTGAAGGCGGTGCAGACCAGCGGGTGGATCTGGATCGCCTTGCCCTCGACCAGCTGCGGCTCGAACGCCTGGATGCCCAGACGGTGCAGGGTGGGGGCCCGGTTGAGCAGCACCGGGTGCTCGGCGATGACCTCTTCCAGCACGTCGTACACGACCGTGCGACCGCGCTCGACCATCCGCTTGGCGGACTTGATGTTCTGCGCGTGGTTGAGGTCCACCAGCCGCTTCATGACGAAGGGCTTGAACAGCTCCAGCGCCATCGCCTTGGGCAGACCGCACTGGTGCAGCTTCAACTGCGGACCGACCACGATCACCGAACGGGCGGAGTAGTCCACCCGCTTGCCCAGCAGGTTCTGACGGAAGCGGCCCTGCTTGCCCTTGAGCATGTCGGAGAGCGACTTCAGCGGACGGTTGCCCGGGCCGGTCACCGGCCGACCGCGACGACCGTTGTCGAACAGCGCGTCGACGGCCTCCTGGAGCATCCGCTTCTCGTTGTTCACGATGATCTCGGGGGCACCGAGGTCGAGCAGTCGCTTCAGGCGGTTGTTGCGGTTGATGACCCGGCGGTACAGGTCGTTCAGGTCGGAGGTCGCGAAGCGGCCACCGTCCAGCTGCACCATCGGACGCAGGTCCGGCGGGATGACCGGGACGCAGTCCAGGACCATGCCCTTGGGGCTGTTGGAGGTCTGCAGGAACGCGGAGACGACCTTGAGCCGCTTGAGGGCCCGGGTCTTCTTCTGGCCCTTGCCGGTGCGGATGATCTCCCGCAGCCGCTCGGCCTCCTCGTCCAGGTCGAAGGTCTCCAGCCGCTTCTGCAGCGCGGCGGCGCCCATCGAGCCGTCGAAGTAGGTGCCGAACCGGTCGCGGAGCTCGCGGTAGAGCATCTCGTCGCCCTCGAGGTCCTGGACCTTGAGGTTCTTGAAGCGGTTCCACACCTCGTCGAGGCGGTCGATCTCGCGCTGCGCGCGGTCGCGCAGCTGCTTCATCTCCCGCTCGGCGCCCTCGCGGACCTTGCGGCGGACGTCGGACTTGGCGCCCTCCGCCTCCAGCTCGGCGAGGTCGTTCTCGAGCTTCTTGGCGCGGTTCTCCAGGTCGGCGTCGCGGCGCTGCTCGATCTGCTGGCGCTCCACGGAGACGTGGGCCTCCAGGGAGGGCAGGTCGCGGGTGCGGCGCTCCTCGTCCACGTACGTGATCATGTACGCGGCGAAGTAGATGACCTTCTCCAGGTCCTTCGGCGCCAGGTCCAGCAGGTATCCCAGCCGGGACGGAACGCCCTTGAAGTACCAGATGTGCGTGACCGGGGCGGCCAGTTCGATGTGGCCCATCCGCTCGCGGCGCACCTTGGCGCGGGTCACCTCGACGCCGCAGCGCTCACAGATGATGCCCTTGAAGCGGACGCGCTTGTACTTGCCGCAGTAGCACTCCCAGTCCCGGGTGGGACCGAAGATCTTCTCGCAGAAGAGCCCGTCCTTTTCCGGCTTCAGGGTGCGGTAGTTGATCGTCTCCGGCTTCTTGACCTCGCCGTGGGACCACTGGCGGATGTCGTCGGCGGTGGCCAGGCCGATGCGGAGCTCGTCGAAGAAGTTGACGTCGAGCACTCTCGTCAATCCCTCTCAGGGTTGGTGTGTCGGTCAAGTGGTCTGATGAGGGGTCCGGGGACGGCCGGGACGCGCACCCGTTCGGCGCGCGTCCCGGCCCGGCCCGTCAGACCTCTTCGACGCTGCTCGGCTCGCGCCGGGACAGGTCGATACCGAGTTCCTCCGCCGCGCGGAAGACGTCCTCGTCGGTGTCGCGCATCTCGATGGACATGCCGTCGCTGGACAGCACCTCCACGTTGAGGCAGAGCGACTGCATCTCCTTGATGAGCACCTTGAAGGACTCGGGGATGCCCGGCTCGGGAATGTTCTCGCCCTTGACGATGGCCTCGTAGACCTTCACGCGGCCGGTCACGTCGTCGGACTTGATGGTCAGCAGCTCCTGGAGGGCGTAGGCGGCGCCGTACGCCTCCAGGGCCCACACCTCCATCTCGCCGAACCGCTGGCCGCCGAACTGCGCCTTACCGCCCAGCGGCTGCTGGGTGATCATCGAGTACGGGCCGGTGGAACGGGCGTGCAGCTTGTCGTCCACGAGGTGGTGGAGCTTGAGGATGTACATGTAGCCGATCGAGATCGGCTCGGGGAACGGCTCGCCGGAGCGCCCGTCGAACAGGTTGGCCTTGCCGGTGGGCATGACCATGCGGTCGCCGTCCCGGTTGGGCAGGGCGCTCTCGAAGAGACCGACCAGCTCGTCCTCGCGGGCACCGTCGAACACCGGGGTGGCGACGTTGGTGCGCGGCGCGACGTCGTCGGCACCGATCGCCGCGAGCCGGCGCTTCCACTCCTCGGTGTCGCCCTCGACCTTCCAGCCCTGGGAGGCGAGCCACCCGAGGTGGATCTCCAGGACCTGGCCGGGGTTCATCCGGGAGGGGACGCCCAGCGGGTTGAGGATGACGTCCACGGGGGTGCCGTCCTCCAGGAACGGCATGTCCTCCACGGGCAGGATCTTCGAGATGACGCCCTTGTTGCCGTGGCGGCCCGCGAGCTTGTCACCGTCGGTGATCTTGCGCTTCTTCGCCACGTAGACGCGGACCAGCTGGTTCACGCCCGGCGGCAGCTCGTCACCCTCCTCGCGGTCGAAGACCCGGACACCGATGACGGTGCCGGACTCGCCGTGCGGGACCTTCAGGGAGGTGTCGCGGACCTCGCGGGCCTTCTCGCCGAAGATCGCGCGCAGCAGCCGCTCCTCGGGGGTCAGCTCGGTCTCACCCTTGGGAGTGACCTTGCCGACCAGGATGTCACCGGCGGTCACCTCGGCGCCGATGCGGACGATGCCGCGGTCGTCGAGGTCGGCCAAGACCTCCTCGGAGACGTTCGGGATGTCCCGGGTGATCTCCTCGGGGCCCAGCTTGGTGTCGCGGGCGTCGACCTCGTGCTCGTCGATGTGGATGGAGGACAGGACGTCGTCCTGCACCAGCCGCTGCGAGAGGATGATCGCGTCCTCGTAGTTGTAGCCCTCCCACGACATGAAGGCCACCAGCAGGTTCTTGCCCAGCGCCAGCTCTCCGCGCTCGGTCGAGGGACCGTCGGCGATCACCTGACCGGCCACGACCTCCTGTTCCTCGCTCACCCGCACCTTCTGGTTGAAGGAGGTGCCCTGGTTGGAGCGGTGGAACTTCGACAGACGGTGCGTGACGTTGCTGCCGTCGGCGTAGCGCAGGGAGACGTAGTCGGCCGAGACCTCGGTGACCACGCCGTCCTGCTCGGCCTTGATGACGTCACCGGCGTCGGTCGCGGCGCGGTACTCCATGCCGGTGCCGACCAGCGGGGCCTCCGCCTTCAGCAGCGGCACGGCCTGGCGCATCATGTTCGAGCCCATGAGCGCGCGGTTGGCGTCGTCGTGCTCGAGGAACGGGATCATGGCGGTCGCCACCGACACCATCTGGCGCGGGGAGACATCCATGTAGTCGACGTCCTCGCCGGTGACGTAGTCGATCTCGCCACCGCGCCGGCGCACCAGCACGCGGTTCTCCGTGAACCGCAGGTCCTCGCCCAGCTTGGCGTTGGCCTGCGCGATGACGAAGCGGTCCTCCTCGTCGGCGGTCAGGTAGTGCACCTCGTCGGTGACCACACCGTCGACGACGCGACGGTAGGGGGTCTCCACGAAACCGAAGGCGTTGACCCGACCGAAGGCGGCGAGCGAACCGATCAGACCGATGTTCGGACCCTCGGGGGTCTCGATCGGGCACATCCGGCCGTAGTGCGAGGGGTGCACGTCACGGACCTCCAGGCCGGCCCGCTCACGGCTGAGACCGCCGGGGCCCAGCGCCGACAGACGACGCTTGTGGGTCAGCCCGGAGAGCGGGTTGGTCTGGTCCATGAACTGCGACAGCTGGCTGGTGCCGAAGAACTCCTTGATGGAGGCGACGACCGGCCGGATGTTGATCAGGGTCTGCGGCGTGATCGCCTCGACGTCCTGGGTGGTCATGCGCTCGCGGACGACCCGCTCCATACGGGCCAGACCGGTGCGGACCTGGTTCTGGATCAGCTCGCCGACGTTGCGCAGGCGCCGGTTGCCGAAGTGGTCGATGTCATCGGTCTCGACGACGATCGTCTGGCCCTCGGAGGTGACCGCCTCGGTCTCACCCGCGTGCAGGCGCACCAGGTACTTGATGGTGGCGACGATGTCCTCGATGGTGAGCACGCCGGAGTCCAGCGACTCGTTCCCGCCGAGCTTGCGGTTGATCTTGTAGCGGCCGACCTTGGCGAGGTCGTAGCGCTTGGGGTTGAAGTAGAGGTTCTCCAGCAGGGTCTGGGCGGCCTCACGGGTCGGCGGCTCGCCCGGACGCAGCTTGCGGTAGATGTCGAGCAGCGCGTCGTCCTGACCCTGGGTGTGGTCCTTCTCCAGGGTGGCGCGCATCGACTCGTACTCGCCGAACTCCTCCAGGATCTGCTCGGAGGTCCAACCCAGCGCCTTGAGCAGCACGGTGACCGACTGCTTGCGCTTGCGGTCCACGCGCACGCCGACCATGTCGCGCTTGTCGATCTCCATCTCCAGCCACGCGCCGCGGGAGGGGATGATCTTGGCCGAGAAAAGGTCCTTGTCGGAGGTCTTGTCGACGGAGCTGTCGAAGTAGACGCCCGGCGAGCGGACCAGCTGCGACACCACGACGCGCTCGGTGCCGTTGATGACGAAGGTGCCCTTGTCGGTCATGAGCGGGAAGTCGCCCATGAAGACCGTCTGGGACTTGATCTCACCGGTCTCGTTGTTGGTGAACTCGGCGGTGACGAAGAGCGGCGCGGCGTAGGTGAAGTCGCGCTCCTTGCACTCGTCGATGGAGTTCTTCGACGGCTCGAAGCGGTGGTCGCGGAAGGTCAGCGACATGGAGCCGGAGAAGTCCTCGATCGGGGAGATCTCCTCGAAGATCTCCTCCAGCCCGGACTTCGTGGGAACGTCGTGTCCGCTCTCCAGCGCGGCCTCGACGCGGGCCTTCCAGGCATCGTTGCCGAGCAGCCAGTCGAAGCTCTCGGTTTGCAGCGCGAGGAGATTCGGAACCTCGAGGGGCTCACGGATCTTCGCGAAGGAGACGCGCAGCGGAGCGGTGCCGGCGCCGTTGTTCGGGTGTTCGGTCGAGGCGGTGCGCGAGGCGGCCAAGAGGGGGTCCTTCCGAGGGCTCGGACTCTCTGCGCGCGTGCCGGTCCCCCTGGTGACGGACAGGGAGCAGTGAATAGGCAGCGCAAAGAGACAGTGTAGCCACAGGACACGCCGATGTCCACACCGCATCACGGGAATGCCCGGACCGACCCCGGAGATGCCTCCGGTCGGCCCTCCCGACCCCCGCCGGCGCGGCCACCCACCGGGGTGGAACGCCCCTGGAGGGGGTACCGCGGCCCTGCTCACGCCCTCGACGCGGGAGCCACCGCACGCGCCCGGGAATTCCCGGGCCCGAACCATGGGGCGGACCACCGGGGTCCACCCTACGCGCCGCGTACCGCCACGGCCCGGAACCGGGGTCCGAACCGACCCGGCGCCCGACCGCCTCGCCCACTCCGACCGCCTCGGTCGTCGGAACGGGAGCCGTCACTTCCGTCACCGCGGCGCCCGTCACCGGGGACCGCCTCGATCCTGCCTGCGGCATGGTTTCCCGCTTCGGTCGCGATTCATGCATCGGAGGGGAAACCGATTCGTCGCCCGGGGCCGTCCCGACCGCCCGGCGCGATCCGCGTCCCGAGAATCCCGTGCCCCCCGGCGTTCGTCAAGGGCCGGTCCGCCCCGGGCGGACCGGACCGGGGCGGGTGGGACC
>NZ_VKHT01001210.1 GCF_014141535.1 Streptomyces alkaliphilus
CTCGGGGGGCGGGGCTCGACCCCGGCGCCCCGGGGTCGGTGCCCTCCACCGTTTCGCGGATCCGGAGCAGAGCCTGTCGCAGCAGGCGGGAGACGTGCATCTGGGAGATGCCCAGCTGTTCCCCGATCCGGCTCTGCGACATGTCCCCGAAAAAGCGCAGGTGGAGAATGGTCCGTTCGCGCTCTGACAGCCCGGCCACGGCTCTCCTCACCGCCTCCTTGTCCACCACGTGGTCGAAGCCGGGATCCGGCTCCCCCAGCGCCCCCAACAGGGAGGGCCCCTCCTCCTCACCGTTTCCCGTCGCCGCGGCGTCCAGGGAGAGCGTGCTGAAGCTGCGCATCGCCTCCATGCCGAGCCGGACCTCCTGTTCCGACAGGCCGGTGTACTCCGCGATGCGGTCGATGGGCGGGCCGTACTCGTCCAGACCGCAATCCAGTTGACGGCTGGCCGCCCGCACCCGGTTGCGCAGCTCCTGGGTGTGCCGCGGGACGTGCACCCGCCACATGCAGTCCCGGAAATGGCGCTTGACCTCACCGACGATCGTCGGCACGGCGAAGCTCTCGAAGGCGTTGCCCCGGGAGGGGTCGTAGCGCTCGACCGCCTTCACCAGTCCCAGCGCCGCCACCTGGCGCAGATCCTCCAGGTCCTCCCCGCGGCTGCGGTAGGTCAGCGCGATCCGATCGGCCATCGGCTTCCAGGCGCAGACGATCTGACGGCACAGTCGCTGCCGCTCGGGACACGGCGGCAGCACGGCGATCCGCTCGAATTCCTCACGGGTGTCCGGGGCGTCGTGGTGCGGATGGCGACGGCCGCGTCGCCTACCGGACCCTCCCGGTATTTTCCCGGGGATGTCTCCGGGCATCGTCGGCATTATCGCCCCTCTTCGCCGGCTCGACATCGAAACGGACGACGTGCGGGCTCCGGGGGGTATCACGAAATTCCCGCAGGGTTCCCGCACGCCTTTTCGCGTACGGTGCGTCGCGGACCCCGAGCACCTCACGCCCGATTCCATCGTGACCCCGCCCACACTCTTCCGCATCCGGAGAGCTTTTTCGGTCGAAGAGGTTTCCCGGCCGCCACAGCGGTCACCCGAGGAACATGAACCAGTCATCGAAGGGCCCGGGCGGCGCCGCCGGGCTCCCCATCCCGGAGTACGACCAGCTGACCCCGGGCGAGCTGGAGCACCGGATCCGCTCCCTGGAGCCGGAGGGGGTCGACCGGCTCCTGGCCCACGAGCGGGAGCACGCCGATCGCCCGCAGGTGGTCAACCTGCTCACCGAACGTTTGGCGCAGATGGAGGAGGGCTCCCCGCCCACCCCCGGTGG
>NZ_VKHT01001211.1 GCF_014141535.1 Streptomyces alkaliphilus
AAAGGAAGGTGGGAAGGGTTCCGTGAGGTTGACCGTCTGGGTCCGCGGGCGGGTGCAGGGGGTGGGCTTTCGATGGTTCACCCGTGCCCGGGCCCTGGAGCTCGGAGGTCTCACCGGCTTCGCCTCCAACCTGGCCGACGGCCGCGTCCAGGTGGTCGCCGAGGGGCCGAGGGAGGCGTGCGAGGCTCTCCTGGCATGGCTCGGCAGCGGCGCCACGCCCGGAGAGGTGAGCGGTTTGACTGAGATGTGGGACACACCCCGCGGGGATTACCGCGACTTCTCGATCAGGTGATCATCGCGTGATCGACGTCCGGGGATTTCCCGCGAAACGCTTGCCATACCCGGTCCCACGTGCGAGGCTGCCGCGCAGATGGTGATCGATTGAGTATCCCGTCCCCGGAATCCCCCCGGTGGGGAGAGGGCCACGGGTTGGCCGGATCGTCCGCGAGTCGCCTTTCGGGGCCCGCCCGGCGATCGGTACGCGGTGTGATCGTGTTGACCGTGCCCCCTTTTGGTGAGACGCTGAAAGTCCCGCGCAGCCCGGCCGTGTTGCCCGGAAACGGACGGCGCGCGCAGAGCAGCACCGCGGGAACAACCCCTCACGACCCACCAACGGCTTCGGTCGGTCACTCAGTGTGGAGGACCATCCATCATGGCAAAGGCGCTTCTCGGATACATCGGCGGCCCCGACCCCCGAGTCCTCGCCGAGATGCGACGGCTTCAGCAGCGCGTTCAGGACCTGGAGACCCAGCTCGTCCGGGTTCAGGCCGAGAACGACGCTCTCGCCGCCGCACGGCGTGACTCGGTGCTCGAAGGCATCGAGGTACCCCAGGCGGAGCCCGCTCTGACCTGATCCGCGGATCATTCGATCCCGGCTCGGAAGCGGATTCCCCGTACAGGGAAGAATGCAAGGGACGCTTCGGCGTCCCTTCGTCATGTTCCGCCTTCGTCGTGTTCCGGGGCCCTGTGCCGAACGGCCCGATGGAACGGGTGGTCGAGTACTCCGTCGCCGATCGGTGTGATTCCCGGACGTCCTTCCCGCCCGCTCCGGCCGATGTCGATCCCGCGGATCACCCGCGATACGGACCCCGGCCCTCCGGCTTCCTTCCGTCGGGAGGCGGCTCCCGGGCCCCGCTCCCTCCCCTTGCTCCGCTCTCCGTCCCCTCGCGGACCGCCGGATGCTCCCGCTCCCGTGCGGCCCTCGGTAACGATCGCGCCGCACCGGGAAATCGGTCCACCCGGAGGGAGCGCTCACGGAGTGATGTGCCCCGTGCACCCCGGGTCGAAACGAACAATCGCCCGCCGTCCCGCGGATCCCCCGCC
>NZ_VKHT01001212.1 GCF_014141535.1 Streptomyces alkaliphilus
GGCGTGACGGGCGGCGCCGAAGCGGCGACGGATACGGGTGGTGGGAGGTGTTCGCGCAGGCGCCAGGCCAGGATGCCCGCCGCCCGACCGCGCAGCACGGTCGGCAGCCCCTGGCACAGCGCCCGGACCACCTCCGCCTCGCTCACCCCGCGCGCCAACCACGCCGTGATGCCCGGCGCCAGGAGGCGGCACTCGCGCTCGGAGATCAGCAGCCGGGGGTCGCGCCGGCGCAGTGAGGCCGCGATGCGCATCACCGCCTCATCGACCGGTTCCCCCTCCGGGGATTCCCCACGCCCGGGGTCTCCGCTCCGGGTTTCCGTTTCCGAGGAGAATCCGTTGGTGTCGGGGGTTTTCGGGGTGACGCTTTTCCCGGGAGCGCGGGAAAGGAAACGCGAGGAGTCCTCCGCGACCGGTGACGGAATTTTGGAGGGAACGGGAACCGCCACCGATTCCGTTGCCGGCGTCGAGGGATCGGCGGTCCCGTCCGGAATCAACGCGGGGGCGGCCGGGAAGTGGGGGTCATCCCCGGACACGGAAACGCGCACCGGTACGGGAGCCGGCGGCACTTCGGGAGCGACGGCGTCCGGGAGGGGAACGGTGGGACCCGCTCCCCGGGTCGACCCGACCGATGCGGACCCGGGGCGGGGGAAGCCTCGGCCGCCGGGGGCGCCACCCGGGTCGCCGCCATCGGGACGGGTTCGGGACCCCCGAACGGCGGGCGGGACGCCCGGCGGCGGGAGGCGCGCCGCCTCGCGGGGGCCGCGGAAGCCCCCGCGTTTCCGATAATCCGCAGGTCGCGGGGGCGGTGGTGGATGATGGTGCGGGTGCTCAGACGGCCACCCGGACCGCGCTCGACGCAGCGCTCCAGGAAGCCGATCTCCTCCAGCTCCCGCAGCGCCCGGCTCATCCTGACGCGCCCCTCGGAGAACCGCGCGCACAGCGCCTCGATGGTCACCGGGGTGCCCTCGGGCACCGAGAGGATGTACAGGCCCACTCCCGCCGCCTGCGAACTGCTCGCACGGGTGATCAACTCGTTCGTCAGAACGATGTAGTTCTCGGTGTGCCGGACGTAAAGATGGCACACGCCGCCCGCCGGGCGGCTGAGCTGGATCTCAGCCATCGGGAAGGTCTCTGCTTCCTGATCGGTCAGGCCCTCGGCGGGACGGCAATCCCGCACGGGGGCCGAAGTCTTTCCGGTTGTGGAAGCGACCACAACCCCACCGGACCGCCGGAATCTCCCCGCTTACTTCGAAAGAGTGAGCACTGTTTTTTCGTGGACGCCGTGAAGGCCGCGCCGGGGGTGCTGTCTCTTATATACATCTT
>NZ_VKHT01001213.1 GCF_014141535.1 Streptomyces alkaliphilus
GGGGGACGGCGTCATGTCCGTGATCCTGCCGGCCCGCCCCCGACCCGATCCGCCCCGGGTCCGGGGAAAGCGCGGGGCCGGTGGCCCGCCCGTGGGGCGGACCACCGGCCGGTGGCGCGTGCCGGCGCCGTGGTCGGCTCCGGAGAACTCCTGAGGGGATGTCAGCGCGGGCAGTTGCCGCGAATGTCCGATATGGAGCGCTCGTTGGGCAGCGGGCACAGGAATTGGTCGTAGCGGGTGTCCTCGTCCACGAACCGCTTCAACCAGGCGATGCTGTACTTCGCGATGGTGGTGTTGGAGATGTTGGGCGCGAAGTGCGAGGCCCCGTCCAGCTCCACGTACATGCGGTCGGTCGAGGAGGACAGGCTTGTGTAGAACGGGATGGAGTGGGTGCGCACGGAGGCGACGGTGTCGCGCTCGGCGCCCACGATCAGGGTCGGGGTGGTGACCCGGCTCCAGTTCTTCGTGAGGTTCCACGGGGTCAGCGGGATCGACGCCTTCAGCGACGGCCGGGAGATGGTGGCCTCCAGGGCGCCGCCGCCACCCATCGAGTGCCCCATGACCGCGAGGCGGTTGGAGTCCACGCGGTGCCGCTCGGAGCTGCGCTGGGTCAGGTAGTCCAGCGCGGCCAGGAGCTGACGGCCGCGTGAGGAGGGCTGGTCGAGTCGGGTGTTGGTGTCGATGACGAACACCACGAAGCCCTGGGAGGCGATGCGCGGCCCCATCCAGTCCATGGAGGAGGACGAGGCCGTGTAACCCGGGGCGATCGCGACTCCACCGAAGGTGCCGTCGGAGGTGGTGGTCGGGTAGTAGATGGTGCCGCCGCCGAAGCCGGAGGCGAATGAGGAGACCCGGGTGCTCGACGTCCGGTAGTGACCGGTGCGGGCCTCGATGCTCGACACCGTCGGGTCGGGTCCGCGCTGGTACTGGCTCTGAGCGGAGACACCGCTCGTGGTGGTCTCGCCGGCCATCGCGCTGGGGAGGGCGACCACTCCGGCCCCGCCGACGGCGAAGAGGGCCGCGACACCCAACGAGAGGATGCGGCGGCGGGACTTGCGCTTGTGCCGGCCGGTGGTGCGCTCGGCCTCGTTCCGTTGCGGCTCCATGGGATTCGTGTCTCCCTGCTGTGTGGGGGGTGGACACGGTCATCGTTCAGCCGCGGGGCGGGCCGCGCATCGGCGAAACCACCGGTGTTCGCCGGCCCCGGTTCGAGGGGGCGTCGGGAGTCGCGGGGCGGACCCGTCGAGGGGAACGCGTCGAACGGCCCGCCGGTTCCCGCCCTCGGGGCGGGAGCGGGGGCCGTTCGGCACGTGGGGGTGTTC
>NZ_VKHT01001214.1 GCF_014141535.1 Streptomyces alkaliphilus
CGGATCAACCGCTCTCTTTCGGGGATGTGGCCCGTCCCGATCCCTCCGCCCCCGGGACGGGCCACATCCCCGAAAGAGAGCGGTTGATCCGATGCACGACCTGGTAGTGGTGGGCGCAGGCCCCTACGGACTGTCCATCGCGGCCCACGCGGCGGCGGCCGGACTGGACCTGCGGGTCCTGGGCCGTCCCATGGCCTCCTGGCGGGACCACATGCCCGAGGGCATGTTCCTCAAGTCCGAGCCGTGGTCCTCCAACCTCTCCGATCCGGCCGGCGCCCACACCCTGGCCGCCTGGTGCGCCGCCCGCGGCCTGCGCGCCGATCACGGCGTGCCGCTGCCGATCTCCACCTTCACCGACTACGGCATGTGGTTCGCCGGGCAGTTGCAGCCCCGGGTGGAGGAGCGGCTGGTGGTCTCGGTGGCGCCGATGCCCGGCGGTTACCGGGTGGAGACGGCCGACGGTGAGCTGTTCACCACCCGGACGGTGGCGGTGGCGGCGGGCGTGATGCCGTTCGTGCACGTCCCGCACGCGCTGCGCGGCCTGGCCCCGCACCTGGCCTCGCACAGCAGCTCGCACGCCGACCTCGCGCACTTCCGGGACCGCGAGGTGACCGTGATCGGCGGCGGCCAGGCCGCACTGGAGACGGCGGCGCTGCTGCTGGAGCACGGTGCCCGACCCACCGTCGTGGCCCGCGCCTCGGCACTGCGCTGGAACACCCCGCCGCAGCCGCTGCGCCGGGGCCTGCGCGAGACGCTGCGCGAGCCGCACAGCGGCCTGGGCACCGGCTGGAGCAGTTGGGTGTGGTCGGAGGTGCCGGGCGCGGTGCGGCTGCTGCCCCCGACGATGCGCACGCACATCGCCTCCACCGCGCTCGGCCCGGCCGGCGCCTGGTGGCTGCGCGACCGGGTGATCGGCCGGGTGCCGATCCGGCTGCGCCGGCAGGTGGTGACGGCCGAGCCCGTCGGCGAACGGCTGCGGTTGCGGTTGACCGGCCCCTCGGGGTACGGGCCGGTGGAGACGCTGGAGACCGACCACGTGATCGCCGCCACCGGTTTCGTGCCGGACGTCAACCGGCTGGGCTGGTTGGCTCCGGAGCTGCGGGTGGGGGTGCGCCGGGTGCGCGGCACGGGGGCGCCCGAGCTGGGCGCGCACTTCGAGTCCTCGCGCCCCGGGCTGTTCTTCGCCGGACTGCCGGCGGCCCCCTCCTTCGGCCCGTCGATGCGCTTCGTGCACGGCGCGACGTTCACCGCCGGCCGGTTGGTGCGCGGGGTGCGGCGCCGGGTGGTCGGGGCCGGTGGGGCCGTGGTCCTCCGTGGTGC
>NZ_VKHT01001215.1 GCF_014141535.1 Streptomyces alkaliphilus
GTGCGGACCTCGTTGGTGACGCGGCCGTGTTCGCGCAGGGTTTCCGCGAGCCCCATCAGGCGGTCCAGCCCGTGCGGGTACTTCTCGGCGACCACCACCGTGCCGACGCCGGGAAGACGCTCCACCGGTGCAGCAGACCGCTCATCGTGATGCGGTCGCCGCGGAAGCGGATGAACTCCAGGTCGACGGGGCGGCCGTCGGCGAAGTGGGTGAGCCGTTCCAGCATCAGGACGGCGGCACCGCGCGGCGCCTGGAGCACGGCGGCGGAATGGGCGTCCGCGTTGACCGCTTCCAGCGTGATGTCGGCGTGTCCCAGGCGTTGGCCGGTGAGGGACTCCAGGAGGCGGAAAACATCGGTGGTCTCCAGATCGCAGTCGAGCAGGGTGGCGCCGACGTCCAGGGGGAGGTAGGTGAGGTCCAGGGACAGGGGGAGGCCGTTCAGGCGGCGCAGACGTTCGATGTAGAGGACGTCGGTGCCGGGCGGGACGCGGAGACGTTCGGCGACCGGGGCGGGAGCCGGGGTCGGGCCCATGGTGCGGACCTCGTTGGTGACGCGGCCGTGTTCGCGCAGGGTTTCCGCGAGCCCCATCAGGCGGTCCAGCCCGTGCGGGTACTTCTCGGCGACCACCACCGTGCCGACGCCGGGAAGACGCTCCACCAGGCCCTCGGTCCGCAGGAGGTCGAGGGCCTGGCGGACGGTGTTGCGCGAGGCCCGGTACTCGGTGGCGAGAGTCGACTCGTGCGGCAGGGTGCCGGTCGGGAAACCCTCGCCGAGAAGCTGGTGGCGCAGCAGGTCGGCCAACTGGCGCGCCCGGTCCGCGCGCAGCCGACGCCGTGTGCGCCGGGCGGCGACGGTGGCCGCGCCCCGGCCGGCGTGGTCTCGGATGCGTTCGGCGGATGGCATGTTCGGAACCATACCGATCCGATAGGGATAGTGGTGTTGCGGAAATGTTGCGCCACCCCATGCCCTGCCCTGTGTGTCGCCGACCTGGGCTTTCGGCGGATGGAATGGGGAATCCGCCGGAGTCCGCCACTACCGCGCGGGAGGGTTTTGCTCTCCTTCCGGCCGCCGTGCCGGGCGGAAGCGCGGCCGACGCGGACGCTTGCCCCCGATGTCGATGGCGGGAAGTCCGCCCTCGGTCACGGCGGGGGGATGGCTGTGTCGACCTTCGCGCGGTACGACCCCGGTTCCTCGACCGGCTCCGCGTCGGGCAGGGTGCGCACCGGATGGGACACCGGACCCCGGGGGAAGCGGATGCGGACGGTGCCGTGCCCCGCCGCACGCCGCCCCTTCTTCCCGCCGAGCGCTCTCCCGGCT
>NZ_VKHT01001216.1 GCF_014141535.1 Streptomyces alkaliphilus
GACCGGCCCCGGCTCGGCGGGGGGACCGGGAACGAATTATGGGGGAACCGGCGGGAGTGCCCCCGTTTCGGGAATCCGCCCGCCGGGGGTGACACGCCGTCGCAGGGGACCCTGCGTTCGTCCGTTCGGGTGAGGCCCCTCGAATCCCGGGTGTTCGGGGACCGGCACGCGGAACACGCGGCTCCGGCCGGCCGAAGCCGCCCCACCGGGAGGGAAATCGTTCCCGGGTGGACTGTTTCCCCGGCCCCTCCCCGTCCTACGCTGGATGGGTGGCCGGGCGTTCAGAGCCTCCGGAGGGGACCCCGACGGGATTCTCCGGGGAGGACGAGGAGTGGCGATCGACCGTCTTCGACGAGTCGTTCGTCCGCGCTGCCCGCATCGAGGAGTTCTCCGCCCAACGGCGGCTGGAGGAGGAGACCTCCCCGGTCCGCAACCGCTTCGCCCCGGCCCGGGAGTCCCGGTGGGGGACCGGGCTGCCCGCGCAGGGCATCGTGCTGGGGCTGATCGTCCTCACCGCGCTCGCCGTCGCCCTGCTGCTCGGCACCAACTCCCCCTACAACGGGACCGTCGAGCACACCGCCTCGCCCTGGACCGTGGTGGTGCCGCTGGTCCCCGGCGGTGAGGTCCCCGGCGGCACGGCCGAGGAACTGACCGGGGAGGGACCGGTCGCCGGGTTGGGAGTCGGGGCCGCCGGTCTGGAGGTGCCCGAGGCGCGCCGCACCGAGGAGTTCGGCCGGGAACAGGTCGCGCAGGCACTCGCCCTGGCGAAGGAGTACGCGGTGGCCGCCGCGCTCACCCCCGAGGTGCTGACCGGCGCCACCGTGCTGCCGGTACGGGGCCTGCTGCGGCCCGAACAGCAGCGTCAGCTCGACCGAAGTCTGGCCGGTGGGGAGGAGGGGCCGGCCGTCACCGGCTGGTTGATCCGTTTCGACCCCTCGGTGGTCGGCCTGGTGGACCCCCGGGTGCGCACCGGCGGCACCTTCACGGTGCGGGAGGTCGGCGCGGGCCGGGCGTTGGAGGTCTCGGTGGCGCTCGTCGCCGCCTACACGGTGCGGCCGGCGGAGGCCGACGCCGACGACCCCGCCTCGCTCTTCCTCGTGCAGCAACGGCTGCGGATGGAGTTCACCGAGCGGGATCTGCGCGAGCGCCGGGTGGTCCTGGTGGGGTCGCAGGTCGCCGCCGGGCCGGCCGACTGCGCCGTGGATCCCTCCCGGGAGCTGCGCCCGCTCTTCGCCGGTGAGCGGCCCTCCGGGGAGCCCGGTGACGGGGAGGTGCCGGAAGGCGCCGAGGGGGAGAACCCGGCCGGGGAGGACGGGGA
>NZ_VKHT01001217.1 GCF_014141535.1 Streptomyces alkaliphilus
GGGCGCGGGTGGGCCGGCGATCAACAGGGCGAGGCCGGCCAACACCGCGGCGAACAACAGCAGGGCGGCGGTCCGTCGCACCGGGCGGGCCGCCCCCAGCGGATGATGGGCCGGTGGGGGCGGGGCGAGCCGAGCCGGATCGCGGGTGATCCCCTCCGAAGCGCTCCGTCCTCCGCTCGAAGAGGCCCCGGCGCGCCATCCCGGCACCTCCGCGGCGCGAACGGTCGGGAGCGGGAGCCCCGGGCTCCCCGCCCCCGTCGGTGGGTTCTCGGCGGGCTGAATGGTGGTCACCCCGGCACCCTAACCGGGCGGTTCCCCCCTCCCCGGGGGAAGGCAGGCCGTGGAGCGACCTCACACCGGGGTGACGTACGCCCCCGCGATGCCGCCGTCGACCAGGAAGCCGGTGGCGTTGACGAAGGAGGAGTCGTCACTGGCCAGGAACGCGACCGCCGCCGCGATCTCCTCCGGTTCGGCGAACCGCCCGGCGGGGATGTGGACCAGGCGGCGGGCCGCCCGCTCCGGGTCCTTGGCGAAGAGCTCCGTGAGCAACGGGGTGTTGACCGGGCCGGGGCACAGGGCGTTGACCCGGATGCCCTCACGCGCGAACTGCACACCCAGTTCACGGGACATCGCCAACACCCCGCCCTTGGACGCGGTGTAGGAGATCTGGGAGGTGGCGGCGCCCATGACGGCCACGAAGGAGGCGGTGTTGAGGATGGAGCCCCTCCCCTGTCGCCGCATGTACGGCAGCACGGCCCGGCAGCACAGGTAGATCGAGGTGAGGTTGACCTGCTGGACGCGCTGCCAGGCGTCGGGTTCGGTGGTCAGGATCGAGTCGTCCTCGGGCGGGGAGATGCCCGCGTTGTGGAAGGAGAAGTCGACCGAGCCGCACCTGTCCGCCGCCATGGCGAACAGTCGCTCGACCTCCTGCCGGTCGGTGACGTCGACGCGCACGAAGAGGCCGTCGACCTCCTCGGCCGCGGCCCGGCCGGCCGGCTCGTCGATGTCGGCGCACACCACCCGGGCGCCCTCGGCGGCGAGGCGGCGCACCGAGGCCAGGCCGATGCCGCTGCCCGCCCCGGTCACCACGGCGACGCGGTCCACCAGGCGCCGGCACACCGGCATGCCGGAGGGCGCGGCGCCGGGAACCGGCTCGGGCGCGGCGGGGGCGACGGGGTCGGAGCCGGCGGGACGGGACGGGTCGACGGGGTCTCCGGCGTCGAGTACGGGATCGGTCACGGTTCTCTCCCCTTGCGGTGCGGAGGCGGATACGGAGGGCGTCGCGGCACGGGGGCGGCGCCGGGTGGTCC
>NZ_VKHT01001218.1 GCF_014141535.1 Streptomyces alkaliphilus
GCTGTCCCCCCTCCCACCGGTCATCCCGGGTACCCCGGTCACACGCCCCGTACCGGCCGCCGGGCCGGGACGGTGGCCCTGACCACGGTCCTCCTCCTCGCCCTCACCGGGCTGGTCGGCCGATCCGGCGCCGATCCCGGTGTGGCGGGGTGCGCGCTGCCCCGTCACCCGGTGCACCACTCCCTCGGCCTCGCCTCCGGGGGCGGTGGCCCCGACCCCTCCCACCACCCACCCACGGTGGGCGAGCCGGAGGCCGCGATGCTCTTCCTGTCCTTCCCGGACTCCGAGCCGAGCCGCACCCCGGCCACCATCGCCGCCTCGTACTTCCCGGTCACCGCCGACTTCTTCGATCGCGCCTCTTACGGTCGGCTCCGACTCGCCCCGCGGATCGACGACGCGTGGCTGCCCATGCCCCTCCCGTCCACCGCCTACGACATCGGTCGCGACTGGTCGCCCCGGGGCCGGGAGGCGTACCTGCGCGACGCCCTGGGCCTGGTCGCCGAACACCGCCCCCACCTGGCCGGGGCCGACATCCTCTACCTGGTCGCGGACCCGACCGCGCCGGGGGTGGACGCGGACGCCACCAAGGTGGTCAACCTGGAGCGACCCATCACCGTGGCGGGCAACGAACTGCGGCGGGTGGTCACCCTCTTCGAGGGGGAACCGCCGGACCGTCTCGTCCTGGCCCACGAGACCGGCCACGTCCTGGGCCTGCCGGACCTCTACCACCGCCCCGGGCACCCCGGTGGGAACTGGGACCGGTACGTGGGGGACTGGGACCTCATGGGGAGCCAGTTCGGCATGGCCCCCGACCTCTTCGGCTGGCACCGCTGGAAGCTCGGCTGGCTGGACGACCACCAGGTGGCCTGCCCGCCGGTCGGTGGGGTCACCCGGCACGCGCTGCGCCCCCTCGCCGCCCCGCCGGAGCCCGGGGTCCCGCCGGAGGCGGGGGACACCCGGATGGTGGTGGTGCGGACCGGCCCCTCCGAGGCGCTGGTCGCCGAGGCCAGACTGCCGATCGGCAACGACCGGGACCTGTGCACCCCGGGCGTGCTGCTGTACCGGGTGCGGTCCGACGTGGCCTCCACCCGGGGACCGATCGAGGTGATCGACGGCCGGCCCGACGGCTCGGCGTGCCACGGCCGGTCGGTGCGGCCCGAACTGGCCGACGCCCCCCTGGACACCGGGATGTCCCACCACGATCCGGTCTCCGGGGTGCGGTTCGAGGTCGGGGAGCGGGAGCCGGGCGGCGGCTGGTGGCTGCGCGTGATCCGGCCGTGAGGCGGTGGGGAACGGGCCCGGGGG
>NZ_VKHT01001219.1 GCF_014141535.1 Streptomyces alkaliphilus
AGTTGTGTATAAGAGACAGGGGCCGAGGCGTCGACCACTCCCTCGCCCCGGAAGGTCCACAGCAGGCGCAGCCGGACCTCCTCCCGGCCGCGCGGCACCCGCTCCACCAACTCCCCCGACGTCGTCCCGTCGCTGCGCACCCACTCGTAGCGCACCTCGCCGGGACGGCCGTTGGTGCGCAGCACCCCCACGATCTCGGCGGTTCCGTCGCAGGCCGGCGCGCCGGTCGGGCTGTGCACGGTGACCTCCCGGATCGCGAGGTCGGGGCCGAACCGCTGCCACCACAGCCAGCCGCAGGCCGCCACCAGGGCGAGCACCGCCGGCAGGTACCGCAGGGCGCGCCGCATCCGGCCGCGTGCCGGGCGGCCGGGGCCCGGGCCGGCCCCGGGTTCGGAGTCGATCCCGGCATCGGAGTCGGGATCGGGGTCGCGCAGCGTGGGGGAGAGCGGGAGGACGGCCGTCGTCGGACCGACGGGACCGGCCCCGTCGGTCCGACGACGGCGCGGCACACCGGGGCCGAACCGCAGCACCTCACCGGGCCCCTCCGACCCCGCCCCGGGCGTCGGGGGCCCGCCGTGCGCCGATCCGCCCGCAGGGCCCGCGGCACCCCGCGGCGGCACCCGTTCCTCCCGGGGAGCCCCGTCGATCCGCTGCCGCGGGCCGGTCCCGCCGGCCGGATCGGCGGTCCAGGGGGCGTCGAGCGCCGTTGCCGTGTAGGGATCGTCCTCCCGGTCCTCCGGTTTCTCCCGGTCGGGCGCCGGTCGGTCGGATTCCCGCGCCTCCGGAGCCGGCTCCGCCTCCACCGCCGGTCGGGCGTACGGCACCCGGGGGTCCCGGGGGGCCCTTCGCCCGATCGCCCCCGTCCCGGGGCCGCCCGGTGGCGTCCCCGTCCCGGACTCTCCCGGTGCGCCGCGCTCAGCCAAGGCAGCCCTCCGGCGTGATCGGCACCGATCGCTCGACGACCGGGGTCCCGCCCGGCTGCCCGACCAGCCGCAGCCCGATCCGGTATTCGCACGGTGCCTGCGCCGTGTGCCCCACCGTCACCGTGTAGTGGGTCGCGCCCTCGCGTTCCAGGACGAACGGCTCCCCGTCCGGCTTGCCGAGGTGGTGGGCGTTGTCGGACAGGTACCACTGCCCGTGCAGGGTCACCGGGCCGGTGCCGTCGGTGGTGATCCCGAGGGTCGCGACGTGGACGTACGGGGCGCTCTGCCGGAGGTTGACGTCGATCCCCGTGACGGAGGTGTCCGCGACCGTCGTGGGCGGGTCCTCCTCGGGCGGGCCACCGGGGGAGCCCGCCCGAGGAG
>NZ_VKHT01000122.1 GCF_014141535.1 Streptomyces alkaliphilus
GGGGTCGGGGCGTGGCTCCCGACCCCCGGCCCCCGGACGCTCACAGGCCCATCGACTTGGCGATGATGGAACGCATCACCTCGCTGGTCCCGCCGTAGATGCGGGTGACCCGGGTGTCGGTGTACATCCGGGAGATGGGGTACTCCCGCATGTAGCCGTAACCCCCGTGCAGCTGGAGGCACTTGTCGATGACACCGGCGGCGCGCTCGGTGACGAAGAGCTTGACGGCGGCGGCGTCGGCGGGGGTCAGCTCGTCCGCGTCGTCGGCGTCCAGCGCGCGGTCGATCATCGACTGCATGGCCAGCACCTCCGCCTGACAGTCGGCCAGGACGAACTTGGTGTTCTGGAAGGCGGCCACCGGCTTTCCGAAGACGGTGCGCTCGCGCACGTACGCGTCGGCGAACCGGATGGCGGCGGCGGACTGGGCGTAGGCGTACAGGGCGATGCCCAGCCGTTCCCGGGGGAGGTTGTGGGTGAGGTAGGAGAAGGCCTTCCCCTCCTCGCCGAGTCGGTCCTCCACCGGCACCCTCACATCGGTGAAGGAGAGTTCCCCGGTGTCGGAGGCGAGCAGGCCCATCTTCTCCAGCTTGCGACCCACCGCGTACCCCTCGGACTTCGTGTCCACGACCAGGATGGTGATGCCGGCGCGGCGGTCCCCGGGGTCCGGCGGGGAGGTGCGGGCGCACACCAGGACCCGGTCGGCCTGGACGCCGCCGGTGATGAAGGTCTTGGCACCGTTGAGCACGTAGTGGGTGCCGTCGGCTGAGAGCTTCGCGGTGGTCTGCATGCCGGCCAGGTCGGAGCCGGTGCCGGGCTCGGTCATGGCGATGGCGGTCATCATCTCGCCGGCCGTGAAGGGGGGCAGCCAGCGCCGCTTCTGCTCCTCGGTGCCGTACTGGAGGAGGTAGGGCAGGCAGAGTGCGGTGTGGACCGAGGAGCCGCCGAAGGAGACCCCGGCGCGGGCGAGCTCCTCGGTGATGACGGCCTGGAACTTGAAGCTCTTCTCCCCGGCGCCGCCGTACTCCTCGGGCACCTCGATACCGAAGACGCCCAGCTCGCCGAGCTTCCGGTAGAACTCGCGCGGCACGTGCCCCTGCGCCTCCCACCCGGGGTAGACGGGCACGACCTCGGCCTCGATGAAGTCGCGCATGGTGACGCGGAACGCCTCGTGGTCCTCGTTGAACACCGTACGGCGCACGGGTGCCTCCTGGTCTCGGCCCGGCCGCCGGGGCGGGCTCTCCTTCGGTCCGGTCGTGGGTCGAGCGTCTCCCGCCCCGCCGGGGTGCGGGGCCGGGGGCCGACATCACGGGACAACTGTCTAAGCGCTTGCTCAGTTGTGAGGTTACTCCGCGGTCGGGCCGGGGACAAGGTAGGAGGTCGCACCGCACGACGACGAGGGCCCGGATCCGATGATCGGATCCGGGCCCTCGCCCTTCAGTAGCGGGGACAGGATTTGAACCTGCGACCTCTGGGTTATGAGCCCAGCGAGCTACCGAGCTGCTCCACCCCGCGTCGTTGTGCCCTTACTGTAGACCGCCGGGGACCGGCGATGCAAATCGAGGTGAACCGCGCGCCACCGGGGGCCACCCGGACGCCACCCCAAAACGTCCCGCACCCGCTCAGGAGGCCGCGGCGCAGCCGGGGCAGCGGCCGTAGTAGGTGACCGTCACCTCGTCCACCGCGAAACCGAAGCGCTCACCGAAGGGCAGGGCGGCCATCAGGTCGCCCTCGGTGCGCACGTCGCGGATCATCCCGCAGCCGGAGCACACCAGGTGCTGGTGCTCCTGGTGGACGTTGGGGTCGTAGCGCTTGGCCCGCCCGTCCGTGGTGACCTCCACCACCTCGCCGAGCGCGACCAGCTCGCCGAGGGTGTTGTAGACCGAGGCACGGGAGATCTCCGGCAGGCGCTCCACCGCGCGGGCGTGGACCTCCTCGGCCGTGTAGTGGACGTGCTCGCCGTCCAGCACCTCGGCGATGACCCTGCGCTGCGCGGTGAGCCGCCAACCGCGGTCGCGAAGTCGCTGTAGCAGGTCACTCATGCGCTCCACCCTAACGTGAGGCCGTTTCCGGCGATGTTTGCGGCGATATGCCCGGCCGCGCCGAGCGAACCCGGGGCGCCGATCCGGATCCCGCACAAACGTTGATCCCGTATGAATCGAGTACCCGTCTTGACTTGGACATAGTCCAATATAGGATCCGGTAGGACACGGGCCAAGCCCCCGTGACCCTCACGAAGATCCGAAGGGCGAGGTAGATGACCGAGCAGATCACCGCGGGACCGCTCACCACGGAGGCCGGTGCCCCGGTTGCCGACAACCAGAACAGTGAGACCGCCGGGGTCGGCGGACCGGTCCTCCTCCAGGACCAGCTGCTCATCGAGAAGCTGGCTCACTTCAACCGTGAGCGCATCCCGGAGCGCGTGGTCCACGCCCGCGGCGCCGGCGCGTACGGCACCTTCACCGTCACCGCCGACGTGACGCCTTACACCCGGGCGAAGTTCCTCTCGGAGATCGGCAAGGAGACCGAGGTCTTCCTGCGCTTCTCCACCGTGGCCGGCAACCTCGGCGCGGCGGACGCCGTCCGCGACCCCCGCGGCTTCGCGCTGAAGTTCTACACCGAGGAGGGCAACTACGACCTCGTCGGCAACAACACCCCGGTGTTCTTCATCCGGGACGCCATCAAGTTCCCCGACTTCATCCACACCCAGAAGCGCGACCCGTACACCGGCTCGCAGGAGGCGGACAACGTCTGGGACTTCTGGGGTCTGAGCCCGGAGTCCACCCACCAGGTGACCTGGCTCTTCGGTGACCGCGGCATCCCCGCGAGCTACCGCCACATGGACGGCTTCGGCTCCCACACCTTCCAGTGGACCAACGAGGCCGGCGAGGTCTTCTGGGTCAAGTACCACTTCAAGACCGACCAGGGCATCAAGAACCTCACCCAGGACGAGGCCAACAAGCTCGCCGGCGAGGACCCGGACAGCCACCAGCGCGACCTGCGTGAGGCCATCGAGCGCGGCGAGTACCCCTCCTGGACCGTGCAGGTCCAGATCATGCCCGCCGAGGAGGCCGCGACCTACCGCTTCAACCCGTTCGACCTGACCAAGGTCTGGCCGCACGCGGACTACCCGCCGATCGAGATCGGCAAGCTGGAGCTGAACCGCAACCCGGAGAACATCTTCGCCGAGGTGGAGCAGTCGATCTTCTCCCCGCACCACTTCGTGCCGGGCATCGGCCCCTCCCCCGACAAGATGCTCCAGGGTCGGCTGTTCGGCTACGGCGACGCCCACCGCTACCGCGTCGGCATCAACGCCGACCACCTGCCGGTGAACCGCCCCCGGGCGACCGAGGCCCGCTCCCACGGACGGGACGGCTTCATGTACGACGGTCGCCACGGCGGCGCCAAGAACTACGAGCCGAACAGCTTCGGCGGCCCGGCCCAGACCGACCGCGCGATGTGGCAGCCCACCACCGTCTCCGGTGCCACCGGCAACCACCCGACCCCGGTGCACGCCGAGGACGACGACTTCGTCCAGGCAGGCAACCTCTACCGCCTGATGTCGGAGGAGGAGAAGGAGCGCCTGATCGAGAACCTCTCCGGCTTCATCGCCAAGGTCTCGCGGGAGGACATCGCGCAGCGCGCGATCGAGAACTTCCGCCGGGCCGACGAGGACTACGGCAAGCGGCTCGAGGCCGCGGTCCAGGCCCTGCGCGGCTGACGACCCGCTTGCCGTAACCACTCCCCGTCCGGCACGGACGCCCCCCGGGGCTCCGGCCGGCCGGGGTGACGGGCGGAAACGAGGACCCGGGTCGCCGGGTGCGTCGCGGCCCGGGACGATTCACCGTCCCGGACCACGACGCCCGCGGCCCGGGTCCTCGCGCGTCCGGGGCCGGTCGTCGCGCGGCCGGCGCGGCCCCGGCGGTCGGGCTCCCACCGCCCCCGGCCTCACGCCGCGGCGGTGAGGACCGGCGTCCAGCAGCGGACGATGTCACGCACCGAGACGATCCCCACCGGCCCGCCGTCCCGCAGCACGATCAGGTGCCGGAACCCCCCCGCGGTCATCGCCGCGGCCGCCTCGACCAGTGTCCAGGAGGGGTCGGCGAAGACCACGTCGGTGGTGGTGTGGGCGCCGGCGCGCTCCCGGTCGGGGTCCTGCCCGGCGCCGACCGAGCGCAGCACGTCCCGCTCGGTGAGGATGCCCACCCCGCAGGTGTCCGGGTCCAGGACGACCGCCGCGCCCACCCGCCGGTCGGCCATCAGGGTCGCGGCCCGGCGCAGCGTGTGCTCCGGACCGATGGTGAGGACGACCGTGCTCATCGCGTCGAGTACCTGCATGAGGGCACACCTCCGGGGTGTCGGCCGGGGCCCGTGACCGTGGGAACGCCTCCGGATGGCCGACGGGATTGTCGGCACGCCGGGAGGCCGTTCGAGAACCTTTTCACAAGGTCACAAGCGGGAGAGTGTTCATCGTCACACGCACCCGGGGGGCCGACAAGGGGGCGGACGATGCGAGAAGGGGCGAAACGGTCCCACCCACGCGCCGCGCGCGTCACGGACCCGGCGCGGAACTCCGCCCGGGCGCCCCCTCATACGGACGGGCCGTCACCGGGCGTGCGGGGCCGGGCGGTCGGGCCCGGCCGGGCCGACGACCACCGGTCGCCGAGGTACTCCAGGAGTCGGTCGTGCAACAACCCGTTGGAGGCGGCGGCGTTCCCGCCGTGCACCCCGTCCCGGCCGTCGAGCCCGGTGAACCGGCCGCCCGCCTCCTCGACGATCACCGCGTTGGCGGCCATGTCCCACATCGACAACTCCGGCTCGGCGCAGATGTCCACCGAGCCCTCGGCGACCATCATGTACGGCCAGAAGTCGCCGTACGCCCGGGTCCGCCAACAGTCCCGACCCAGCTGCAGGAACTCCCGCAGCCGGTCGCGTTCCTCCCAACCGGTCAGCGAGGAGTAGGCGAAGGAGGCGTCCTCCAGGCGGGAGACCCCGGAGACCGACAGGCGGGTGGCCGAGGTCAGGCTGCGCCCGGTGTACGCGCCCCCGCCCAGCGCGGCCCACCAGCGCCGGCCCAGCGCCGGCGCGGAGACCACGCCCACGACCGGCCGTTCCCCGCCCTCACCGACCTCCATGAGCGCGATCAGCGTCGCCCACACCGGCACGCCCCGCACATAATTCTTGGTGCCGTCGATCGGGTCGATCACCCACCGGCGGGGACCCGCGCCGGACGTGCCGTACTCCTCGCCCAGCACGGCGTCCCGGGGCCGGGCCCGCCCGAGAATCGAGCGGATCACCTCCTCCGCCGCCCGATCCGCCTCGGTGACCGGGGTCATGTCCGGTTTCGTGTCGACCTTCAGGTCCAGGGCCCGGAAGCGCTCCGTGGTCGCCGCGTCCGCGGCATCGGCGAGGACGTGGGCGAGACGCAGATCGTCGTGGTGGTCGGCCATGCCCGCTACCGTAGCGGCCCCCGCGGGCCGGCCGGGCGGGTGTCCGACGGAAGAGCAGCCGCCGGACGGGGTCGGGCGGCGCCGGGTGGCGTCGAACGGGCCGGGGGGATCGGGTCAGTCGCCCTCGTGCCGCTCGCGGGTCGCCAGCAGGCGGCGCAGGGACTCCAACCGTCGCGGATCCGCGTGACCGGCCGCGACCCACGCGTCCAGCGCGCAGTCGGGTTCGTCGTGGCCGCAGGCGCGCGGGCAGCCCTCGGTGCCCGGCTCCAGATCCGGGAAGGCGTGGATGACCCGTGAGGGGTCCACGTGGTGCAGGCCGAAGGACCGAACGCCGGGCGTGTCGATCACCCAGCCCTCCGGTTCCCCCTCCTCGTCCGAGAGCGGCAGGGCCAACGCCGAGGTGGTGGTGTGCCGGCCGCGCCCGGTCACCTCGTTGACGCGGCCGGTGGCCCGGCGCCGCTCCGGCACCAACCCGTTGACCAGGGTGGTCTTCCCCACCCCACTGTGACCGACCAGGACGGTGGTGCGGCCCACCAGCAGTTCGCGCACGGAGGCGATCACCCGCCGGGTCGCCTCGTCCGGCTCGCCCTCCTCCTCGTGCAGGCCCGTGGTCACCACGTGCCGGATGCCCAGCGGGGCGTAGGTCTTCACCATCGCGTCGGCGGACGCCAGGTCGGCCTTGGTGAGGATCAGCAGCGGCTCCAGACCGGCGTCGTAGGCACCGACCAGGCAGCGGTCGATCAGGCGGGGTCGCGGGGGCGGGTCGGCCAGGGCCGTGACGATCGCCAACTGATCGGCGTTGGCCACCACCACCCGCTCGTACGGGTCGTCGTCGTCGGCGGTGCGCCGCAGCGCGGAACGACGCCTCTCCACCCGGACGATGCGGGCCAGCGCGTCGCGGTCCCCGGACAGGTCGCCGACCAGGGCCACCCGGTCACCGACCACCACTCCCTTGCGGCCCAGTTCGCGGGCCTTGACCGCGACCACCGCCCGGTCCCCCACCCGGCAGGTGAGCCGCCCCCGGTCGACGGTGGTGACCATGCCCTCCACCGCGTCCTCGTGGGCCGGGCGACGGTGGGTGCGCGGGCGGCTGCCCCTGCGGTCGGGGCGGACCCGGATGTCGTCCTCGTCGGTGTGCTTGCCGTAACGTCGCATGCCGGTCAGTCCCGATTCCGGGGCGCGGCGGCCGGGAGACGGCCGGCGAGCATCGCCCGCCAGCGGGAACGGAACTCCGCCGTCCCCCCTCCCCCGTCGTCGGAGGGGTCGTACCCGGTGGTGTCCCCATCGGGTGCGCCGTCACCGGCTCCGGGGTCGGCCACGTCGATCGCCGGCCCCGTGGTGCGGGAGGCGCCCGGGGTGGCGGAGGCCAGGGCCAGCAGCGCCGCCACGGCCGCGCGCCGGGGGCCGGCGCTGCGCGGCGGGGCCCCCCGCAGCGGGCGCGGGCGGACGCGCAGCACCGTGCCCGGCGTGCCGGCGGCGGCCGGGGCGTCGGGGGCCTCGGTGATGTCGGCACCCAGGGCCAGCAGATCGCCGATCACGGTGTCCGGCACATCGGCACGGCGCACCCGCAGCACGGAGTCCCCCTCGGCCAGTGCCGCCAGGGCGATGACGCCGGCCACCCAGCCGGCTCCCGACCCGGTCGCCGCCGCCGCCGGTCCCCGCAGGTCCAGCTCCACCCCGCGCAACGGACCGGCACCGACCACCGTCAGGCCGTGGTCGTCGACCGAACACCGTGCGCCGAGGGCGGTCAGCACATCGGGGAGCGCGTCGGTTGGACGGCCGATACGGGCGGGCCAGTCCGGGACGGTGACCCGCCCGCCGGTGACCATCGCGGCCGACAGGAAGGGCAGGGCTGCGACCGGATCCGGCTCGATCACCACGTCCCGGCCGAGCAGCGCGCCCGGCGCCACCCGCCACACCCCGGGCCGGCCGCCGGACTCGGGGGCGTCCACCCGGGCCCCGGCTGCCCGCAGCGAGGCGACCACCGCGCCCAGGTGCGGCAGCCGGTCGGGGAGCGCGCCGGGGTCCCCGGGATCTCCGGGGCGCGTGGCCGCGGGGTCCGAGGGGACGTGACGGATCTCCACGCCCCGGTTGCAGCGCGCGCCGCACAGCAGCAGGGCCCCGGCTGTCCGGGGGTCGGCGGCCACGTCGAGGGCGACGGTTCCGCCGTTCAGCGGCCCGGTGCCGTGGACGGACAGCGGGAAGGCGCCCCGGCCGCCGTCGTCCACCCGGGCGCCCAGGGCGCGCAGCGCGGCGACGGTGCCCGCGGGGGAACCGGAGGCCGGATCCGGCGTCCCGGTCAACCGCACCTCCCCCTCGGCCAGCGCGGCGAACGGCAGCAGCAGGCGGGCGGCCCCCGGGGCGCCGGTCACATCCACGTCGGCGGGGCCGTGCGGGGTCGCCGGGATGATCCGCCAGGACTCCCCGTGGTCACCGGGGACGCCGGCGTCCGGGGCGGTGGCGGTGGCGGAGGAGACCGTCTCCTCGACCCCGATGCCCATGGCCCGCAGGGCTTCGGCGATCAGCAGGGTGTCGCGGGTGCGCGGCGGACGGCGCAGCCAGCCCGGTTCCGCGGCCAGCGCGGCCAGGATCAGCGCGCGGGCGGTCACCGAGGTCGCCCCGGGCACGACGACGGTCGCGTCCACCGCGCCGGGAGCGGGTGGGGCGGACCGGAGCACGGTGCCTGCGGTGGAGTCCGTCATGCGGGCCACTTTAGTGTGTCACCCAGTGTCATCGCGCGACGATGACGTCGTCGGATCACCGCCACCGGGGGCACCGGGGGCGTGAAGGGCCCGGGGG
>NZ_VKHT01001220.1 GCF_014141535.1 Streptomyces alkaliphilus
GGCCTGGACGGTGACGGCACCCGCACCGCCCGCCCCGGCGAGGAGGTCCCCGATCCCTACTTCGGCGGCGCCGGCCCCGAACGGCGGGCGTGCAGCCGCTGCGGGGAGTGCATGACGGGCTGCCGACACGGCGCCAAGAACACCCTCAACGAGAACTACCTCCACCTCGCCGAACGCGCCGGGGCGGTGATCCACCCACTGACCACCGTCACCGCGATCACCGAGTTCACCGACCACGAGGGCCATACCGGTCACGCCGTCACCGTCGTGCCCACCGACGCCCCGCCGCGTCGCGGGCGCCGCCGCGCCCGGGTGCTGCGCGCCCGCCGGGTGGTCCTCGCCGCCGGCACCCACGGGACCCAGACCCTGCTGCACCGCATGCGCGACACCGGCATGCTGCCCCGCCTCTCCGACCGCCTCGGCACCCTGACCCGCACCAACTCCGAGGCCCTGGTCGGCGCCCAGACCACCCCCCGCCGCTACCGCCGGGCCATGGCCGCCGCCGGACGCCCACCCGTCGATCCGGACTTCACCCGGGGCGTGGCCATCACCTCCTCGATCCATCCCGACGAGCACACCCACATCGAACCGGTCCGCTACGGCCGGGGCTCCAACGCCATGGGGCTGCTGTCCATCGCCCAGTTCCGCCGGGACGGCCGGCTGCCGCGCCCGCTCGCCTTCCTGGGCTCGAGCCTGCGCCACCCCGTGCGGTTCCTGCGCTCGCTCTCCAACCACCGCTGGTCCGAGCGCACCATCATCGGGCTGGTCATGCAGACCCATGACAACTCGCTCGTCACCCACCTGCGACGACGCGGACCGCGCCGGGGCCTGCTCGCCGCCCGCCAGGGACACGGCACCCCCAGCCCGGAGTGGATCCCGGAGGGCGCCGAGGCGGCCCGCCGCCTGGCCGAGGAGATCGGCGGCTTCGCCGGCACCAACGTGGGCGAGGTGTTCGGGATGCCGATGACCGCCCACTTCCTCGGCGGTTGCCCCATCGGCGACGGGCCCGACACCGGCGTCGTGGACCCCTACCACCGCCTGTACGGGCACCCGGGGATCAGTGTCGTGGACGGCTCCGCCGTCTCCGCCAACCTCGGCGTCAACCCCTCGCTGACCATCACCGCCCAGGCGGAGCGCGCCATGTCCCTGTGGCCCAACCGGGGCGAGCCGGACCCCCGCCCCGGGCAGGGCGCCGGGTACCGGCGCCTGGCGCCGGTCGCGCCGCTGCGGCCCGCCGTGCCGGCGGACGCCTTCGGCGCGCTGCGCCTCCCGGTGCTCCCCGTCCCCCCCGTCCCGCCC
>NZ_VKHT01001221.1 GCF_014141535.1 Streptomyces alkaliphilus
GACGGGGACGGGGACGTCCAACGGAATCACGGGGACCACCGGGATCACGACCGCGAACCGGAGCAGAGGAGCGAGGCATGACACCGACCGATCCCTCCCCCATCCGGGTGCTGCTCGCCGACGACGAGCACCTCATCCGGGGCGCGCTGGCAGCCCTCCTCGCGCTGGAGGAGGACCTGACGGTGGTCGCCGAGGCCGCGACCGGCCCCGAGGCGCTCGCCATGGCGATGGCGCACCGCCCGGACGTGGCGGTCCTGGACCTCCAGATGCCGGGGGCCGACGGTGTGAGAGTGGCCACACGCCTGCGGGAGGACCTGCCGGAGTGCCGCACGATGATCGTGACCGGACACGGTCGGCCCGGCCACCTGAAGCGGGCGCTGGCGGCGGGGGTGCGCGGGTTCGTGCCCAAGACCGTCTCGGCGCAGCGGCTGGCGGAGATCATCCGTACCGTCCGGGCGGGCCAGCGCTACGTGGACCCGGAGTTGGCCGCCGACGCGATCAGCTCGGGCGACTCTCCGCTGACCGCGCGGGAGGCCGAGCTGTTGGAGTTGGCCGAGGACGGCGCCCCCGTCGCGGAGATCGCCGAACGGGCCTCGCTGGCACCGGGGACGGTGCGCAACTACCTCTCCTCGGCGGCGGCCAAGCTGCACGCCGAGAATCGGCACGCGGCGGTGCGCGTCGCGCGCGAGCGCGGTTGGCTATGATGGACCGCGCACGGCACCGAGGGGCCCCGGCGGATCCGCATGGGGTAGGCTTCGGTGGCGCAGGCGGACGTAGCTCAGCTGGTAGAGCGCAACCTTGCCAAGGTTGAGGTCGCCGGTTCGAACCCGGTCGTCCGCTCCATCCGACTCCACGGGAGTCGTTCGAGGGCCCCACCCGTCAGGGTGGGGCCCTCGTCGTTTCGCGACCGCGCCGGGCCCCGGCCCCCTCGCCCACGGGTGCGCCCACCGGCACGGGCACGGGCGGGGGAACCCGGCGACGGGAAGAGGGCGTGCCGAGCGGGGGCGCGCTCCCCGGGGCGCGGCGCGCGCGTCCCGCTGCCGGTTTTCGGTCGGATCGCCCCGGTCGGCGCGGCCCGCCCCATCGCGTGGCACCCGGGGCCCGGAGGGACGGTCGCACGTTCGGGTGACGCCTCCACCTGCGGCGCCGTCACCCGGGTTGACGTGCGTCCCATCCCGAAAAAGGCCGATTCCGCCCCCTCGGGGGATAACCTTCGGTAGCTTCCCTGCCACCCACAGCGCGTAAGGGATAGCTTTGTCTCAGGAACCGGAGCGGGAAGCGGGGGATCGGGGAGATGAC
>NZ_VKHT01001222.1 GCF_014141535.1 Streptomyces alkaliphilus
GTCCTGGTGGGTGGGCACGCCTGCACGGCGGAGGGCGCCCGGCTGGTGTCCACCGGTTGGGCGGTCCCGCTCACCCCCGACCGGGGCGCGGTCCGCGCCGCGGCACCGTTGATCCGTGCCCCCGGCGCCGACGACCGGGCCGGTGACGAGGCCGCCCACGTCGCCCGGTTGCCCACCCTCGCCTGGCGGGTGGCCCGGGACGCGTTGCGGCTGGGTCCGGTGCTGGTACAGGTCCCCCGCCGGGGCTACGTGCCGGCGCTCTCCTGCGACCGCTGCCGCGAACCGGCCCGCTGTCCGGCCTGCCGGGGGCCGCTCGCCGCCGACGCCCCCGACGTGCCCCCGGCCTGTGGGTGGTGCGGCCTGGCCCATCCTGACTGGCACTGCCCCGCCTGCGGCGGCCGGCGGGCCCGGGCCCGCGCGGTGGGGGTCCGACGCACCGCGGAGGAGCTGGGCCGCGCCTTCCCCGGCGTCCCCGTGCGGACCTCCGGTCGCGGCACCGCCGGCCCGGGGGACCCGGGGGAGGGCAACGGTGTGCTCGACGAGGTGCCGGACACCCCCGCGCTGGTGGTCAGCACTCCCGGTGCCGAGCCGCGCACCGCCGAGGGCCCCGGGTACGCGGCGGCTCTGCTGCTGGACGGTCACCTGCTCCTCAACCGTCCCGGCCTGCGGGCGGGGGAGGAGACCCTGCGGCGCTGGCTGGGTGCCGCGGCCCTGGTCCGCCCGGCCCGGGAGGGCGGGACGGTGGTCCTGCCGGTGGAGTCGACGCTCCGCCCGGTGCAGGCACTGGTCCGCTGGGACCCCCTCGGCTTCGCGGAGCGGGAATTGGCCGACCGCGCCGAACTGGGCTTTCCACCGGTCAGCCGGATGGCGGCCGTCAGCGGACCCCCGGAGGCCGTGCGCCGGTTGCTGGAGGGGGCCGACCTGCCCCCGGAGGCGGAGATCCTCGGTCCGGTGGAACTGTCCCCGACCCCACCGGGTGCCCCCCGTCGGCCGGGCGCACCCGCTCCGGGGGAGCAGTGGGAGCGCGCCCTGGTGCGGGTGCCACCGGGGCACGGGGCGGCGATGGCCCGGGCCCTCCGGGCCTCCCTGGCGGCCCGGCTCGCCCGTCGGGAACGGAAGATCGCCCGGGTGCGTGTCGATCCGCGGGAGATCGGCTGAGTCGTCGGCCCTCCCTCGCGGGCGCCCCGCCGCCCCGGAGTCGATGGGGCACCGGGCCGGTCTCAGCCGCCGCGCGGCGCCGGCAACATCTCGGACGCCCCGGTCCGGGAGGACCCGGGTCCGCCGCCCCCGTCGACGCG
>NZ_VKHT01001223.1 GCF_014141535.1 Streptomyces alkaliphilus
ACCCCCACCCGAGCACGGGAACCGAGATCCACCTCCACCGAGGCGCCCGGGTCCGCGCCCGCAACCTCACCATCCTCTGAAAGGCACCCATGAACGACAACGAGATCTGCGCCCCCGAACTCATCGACGGCATCCCCTACGGCTGCGGCACCTGCGAGGAATGCCACCAGGACGAATACGACGCCATCGAGGCCGACGTCGAGACGGGCGTCATCACCGACGCCGAAGCCCTCGACCTCCACCACCGCAACGGCGCGCTCTGACCCCCACCACACACGAGGGCGGCCCGCCTCTCGCCAAAGACCCGGGCCGCCCTCACTCCCCAGTCACCAACAGACCCAAGGAGGTCTCCCCAGCATGACCCATGACCCCCGTTCCGCGCTGCTGCGCGCCGCTGTGGAGGCGGCCGAACGCGGCTGGCCGGTCTTCCCCCTGCGGCCGGGCACCAAGCGCCCGGCCCTGCACCGAGAGGACCGCTGCCCCGGCACCGGCCCCTGCGCGGCCGGGCACCTGAAGTGGGAGCAGCGCGCCACCACCGACCCTGCCCGTATCCGTGCCGCGTGGTCGATCCGCCCGTTCAACGTCGGTATCGCCACCGGCCCGGCCGCCCTGGTCGTCATCGACCTGGATCGGCCGAAGAACGGATCGGACACGCCTTGCGGCGTGACGACCTTTCGGGCGCTCTGCGAGCGCGCCGAGCAGCCCGTCCCGGCCACCCGCCGAGTGCGGACCGCGAATGGTGGGGAGCACCTGTACTTCACCGCCCCCGCAGGGGCCCGGTTGGGCAACACCGCGCGGCGTCTGGGGGCCGGGATCGACACCCGCGCCCACGGGGGTTACGTCGTGGCGCCCGGCAGCATCCTGCCCACCGGCGCCTACGAGGTCATCGACCCCGCCCCGGTCGCTCCGCTGCCCCGGTGGCTGCACCAGGCCCTGAGTGCTCCCCGCACGTCCTCCCGGGCCCCGGCCGCACCGGTGGCCCTCCCCGCACCGGGGAGCGGTCGGCGGGCGGCGTATGTGGCCGCCGCGCTGCGCAACGAGACCACCGGCGTGGCCGCCGCCCCGGAAGGCACCCGCAACCGGACGTTGCTGCGGGCCGCCCGGGCGTTGGGTCGGCTGGTCGCCACCGGCGAGCTGACCCGACCACAGGTCGAGGAGGCTCTTAAGGCGGCGGGGATGGCAGCGGGACTGCGCGAGAGCGAGTGCACCCCCGTCATCACCAGCGCGCTGAACTGGTCGATCACCCACAACACACCCGGGCGGGCCGCATGACCGCCCCCGCCCCCCGCTCCCTTAAC
>NZ_VKHT01001224.1 GCF_014141535.1 Streptomyces alkaliphilus
CGGGAAACCCTCTGACAACGCCAGAAGAAGACCATCAGCGGAGACCACCACCGTGTGCGACACCCCGGGGGTGTTGTCCACAAAGCTGGTGATCAACCAGTTCAGGTTCTGCGCCGCCTGGCTCATCATCCCGCTCACCTCAACGCTCCTGCCCATAGTTCGAACCGAAGCCCCGATCGGTGTTCGTGGCCCCCGTACCCGCCTGACGGCCCTGTTGGATGCCGCGGCGGAGGTTGGTCAACCGGCCCCGGACGTCTGCCGGGGCCCGGGAAACCTGCGGTCCGGTGGTCGTGGTCTCGCGCTGTTGCGCGGTACCCGCCATCAGATTCGCGCGCGGCACGCGCCGCGGCAGACCCGAGGTGGTGATCCCGCCCGCGGCGGGCTGGCGCAGCTGCTCCGCGCGGCGCCAGCGCTCGTCGTTGGGCGAGGAGGCCCAGCCCGACCGGCTCGCACCCGCGGGGACCGGCTCCGGGGAGCCGTTCCCCTCGGACGGGGCCGCGGAGGGCGCGGGCGTGGTGGAACCCTCGGCCGGCGGGGCGGCGGGACGCTGCCCCCCCGAGGCGCCCTCCGCTCCTTCCGAACCGGTGGAGCCGCCCGTGTCGGGAGCGGGAGCGGGCCCGGGCCGCCGGCGCGAACCGAACCAGGTGGACTCCATCTCCTCGAAGATCGGCGTGCGCTCCGGGGCACGCCCCGGGGTGCTCGGGGCCGGGGGCAGCGCCTCGGGCCGGCGATCGCGTGGTACCGGGAAGCGCTCGGCCTCGGCGGGATTGCCCGGGGCACCGGGGTGTCCGGCGGGCGCGGGCGCCCATTCCCGGCCGGGACCGGCGGATCCCCCGGGGTGGTGGTCCCGCGTCGGCGGGACCTCCGGGCGGTCCGGGTATCCCCCGGCCCACTCGCCCCGGGCCTGCCCGTCACCGGCGTAACCGTCCGCGGGGGTCCGCGGGCCGCGGGCGAACGCGTCCCGGTGGGACGGCGCCTCATCCGGACGGGGCCGCGTCTCCTGCGGGTGCCGGGGGAACGCCTGACCCGCGGGAGCACCGGCCGGTGCCACGGTCGGGAATTCCCGGGTGTCCCCGACGTTCGGGGCCTCGTGCCCGCGGGGGGCCTCGGCCCGGGCGTCGGCCGGTATTCGGTCGTTGCCCGCGGAGGCCCAACTCGGCCGACGCTCACCGGCACCGGGGCCGCCGGGAGCCGGCGCCGGCGCCGGCGGGAAACCCTGTCCCGGTGCCGCCGGGACACCCGGACCGCCCGGCCCCGACGGGCCGGCCGGACCACCGGGGCCCATGGGACGGGAGGGC
>NZ_VKHT01001225.1 GCF_014141535.1 Streptomyces alkaliphilus
GGGTGTTCCCCCCTCACCCGCCTCCGCCCGCGCCCTTCCCCGACCGGGGACGCCCTGTCGGGGAGGCCGGGGATTTCCGCGGCACCACCCGGCGGCCGGAGGCCGCCCGGGGGCGGGTACGGGCGCCGGGGGCGCCGCCCCGGCCCGGGAACCCCGGTGAGGACGGCGGTATCGTCGGAGTTCGGGCCCCGGTACCGCGAATCGACCGGACGGAACCGGGAAGCGGAACCGGCACGGGGCCGTGACCGCCAGAAACGCCGTGACCGCCGTGACCGCGGCCGGGAACCGCACCGGAAAGGAACGGGTGACATGACCGCGCAGCAGGAGGCCGACGGGACGACCGATCCGCTGGAGGTGTGGATCGATCAGGACCTGTGCACCGGGGACGGCATCTGCGCCCAGTACGCCCCCGAGGTCTTCGAGCTGGACATCGACGGACTCGCGTACGTGAAGCCGCCCGCCCCTCCGGGCGAGGAGGTCGACCTGCTGACGGAGCCGGGGGCGACCGCCCCGGTTCCACTGCCCCTGCTGAGCGACGTGGTCGCCTCCGCCCGCGAGTGCCCCGGGGAGTGCATCCACGTGCGCCGGGTGGCGGACGGCGCCGAGGTGTACGGTCCGGACACCGCCTGATCGCCGGGCCGCCCCCGGGGGCGACACCCGCCGGGACACGATCGGGCGGACCGGAATCCGCCCGGCTCAGACCGCCACGGCGGTCAGCGGGGCCCGCTGCTCACGGACCAGGGCCCCGTCCCGCCAACTCCAGGCGGCCTCCCCGTGCAGGTCGGGTTCGCTGCGCGGGACGTCCGGGCCGGAGTACCCCAGCAGTCGCACCACCAGACCGGTGCCGTCGGCGATCAACTCGTCGACGATCATGCCGTCGGCCGGATCGACCAGGGTCTCGGCGACGCGTGGCTCGTCGGCCGCGCCGCCCGTCAACAGGTAGACACCACCGGGCGGGGTTCCACCGGCCGCGTCGCAGCGGACGGCGGCGATGGTCTCGGCACGTCCGTCACCGTCCAGGTCCACCACCGCGTGGTGGGTGATCGCCACCCCGTGGGGGCCGCAGTCCACCGGATATCCGGCGCGCGCGGGGTCGGGCCCCTCCCCCACCGCCGGGCTCGCCCCGGCCGCCGGGGGCCGCGCCACGGCGAGGACGCCGACCACCGCCGTCAGGGCGACCGCCGTCAGGGCCCAGTGGAGGACGTGGGAACGGGTGTGGGGGAGGGCGGCGCCGGCCGGAAGCTGCACGCGGGGCTCCTGGGAGTCGGAATCGCCGACACACCCCCGGTCCGGGGG
>NZ_VKHT01001226.1 GCF_014141535.1 Streptomyces alkaliphilus
GGGGAAACCGACAGGGCGGGGGGACGGGGACCGGCGGTCCCCGTCCCCCCGCCCCGTCACCGGTCACGCGCCGGCGAGTCCGAGTTCGTCCGTGCGCACGCAGGCGGCCGCGTGCCCGGGGCCGGTGGTCACCATCGGCGGGGGCTTCCCCGGCACCGCGCACACCTCCGGCCGCGCGTAGGGGCACCGGGTGTGGAACGAACACCCGGCCGGCGGTGCGGCGGCGTCCGGCAGGTCGTCGGGCAGCCGGATCCGGTTCCCCGTCCCGCGCAGCCGTGGGTCCGGGCGGGGCACCGCGGAGAGCAGCGCCTCGGTGTACGGGTGGCGGGGTCGTTCGTAGAGCGAGTCGGTGTCGGCCACCTCAACGATTCGCCCCAGGTACATCACGGCCACCCGGTCGCAGACGTGGCGCACCACCGACAGGTCGTGCGAGATGAAGAGGTAGGTGAGGTCCAGCTCCTCCTGGAGGTCACGGAGCAGGTTGAGGACGGAGGCCCGAACGGAGACGTCGAGCGCGGAGACCGCCTCGTCCGCGACCACCAGTCGGGGCCGGGTGATCAGGGCGCGCGCGATGTTCACCCGCTGGCGCTCGCCGCCCGAGAAGGCGTGCGGGTGCCGGGTGAGGTAGCCGCTGGGCAGGCGCACCATCTCCATCGCCTCCGACACCCGTCGGGTGAGTTCCCGGTCGTCGGTGAGGCCGTGGTTGCGCAGCGGCTCGCCGATGATGTCCCGCAGGGTCATGCGCGGGTTGAGGGAGGAGAAGGGGTCCTGGAAGACCAGCCGCACCTCCCGCTGGAAGGGACGCAGGGCGCGGGTCGACAGGGTCGCGAGGTCCACGGGCTCGCCCCCGGATCGGGGCCGGTAGCGGATGTCGCCGGCGGTGGGGCGGATGGAACCGACCACGCAGCGGCCCAGGGTGGTCTTGCCGCAGCCGGACTCCCCCACCAGGCCGAGGGTCTCCCCGGCGCGGATGGTGAGGTCGACATCGGTGACGGCGTGGACCCGGCCGGTGGTGCGGCCGAGGAAGCCCCGGCGGATGGGGAACTCGACCCGCAGTCGGCGGATGTCCAGGACGGGCTCCCCGCCGGGGGCCGGGCCGGGATCGCCGGGACCCGGGGCGTCCTTCCGGGCGATGGTCACGGGGGGCCGGATGTCCGGGGCGGCGTCCGGGGTGGCTGGAGCGGAGTCGGTCATCGCGGTGTTCCTCCGTTCGGGTCCGTCGCGGCCCCGGGGTCGGCGGCGCCGCGGGGACGGTCGGCGTCACCCTCGTCGGGGCGGGCGTCCTCGTC
>NZ_VKHT01001227.1 GCF_014141535.1 Streptomyces alkaliphilus
GTCCCGACCCCCGAAGGACTGAACGACACTGGGCAAGAGACAACCCACAGGCCCCCCGCCCGCCCCGGCGATCCAGCGGATCCGGCTGCGGTACACCAAGCGCGGACGCCTGCGGTTCACCAGCCATCGTGACTTCCAGCGCGCCTTCGAACGCGCCCTGCGCCGGGCCGGCGTACCGATGGCCTACTCGGCGGGCTTCACCCCGCACCCCAAGGTCAGCTACGCCAACGCCGCGCCCACCGGCACCGCCAGCGAGGCCGAGTACCTGGAGATCGCGCTCACCGAGTCCCGTGACCCCGAGCGCCTGCGACTCCTGCTCGACGGGTCGCTGCCCACCGGCCTGGACGTCATCGACGCCGTCGAGGCCCACACCCCGCACCTCGCCGAGCGCCTGGAGGCGTCCCGGTGGGAGCTGCGGCTGGACGGGGTGACGGTCGAGGAGGCCAGCCGGGCCGTGGCCGCCTTCCTCGCCGCCGACGCCGTCGAGGTGCGCCGACAGACCAAGAAGGGCATGCGCGCCTTCGACGCCCGGGCCGCCGTGGTCTCCCTCGGGGCGTTCCCGGCCGACGCGGCCGACGCCGCCCCGGGCGACGGGACGGACGGTGACGCGCCCCGCGAACCATCCGGTCCCGGAGGGTCCGATGGGGGCCCGGGCCGACCCTGTGCGATACTTCGCCTGGTGGTACGGCACGACACTCCTGCCGTGCGACCCGACGACGTCCTGTCCGGCCTCCGAGCCGTGGCCGACCTGGCGCCGCCGGTCCCCGCAGCGGTGACCAGGCTGGCGCAGGGGCCGCTCGATGAGGGGACCGGGTCGGTGGGCGATCCGCTCGCGCCAGACCGCGACGCAGCCGCGGCCACCCCACCCGGGGCCGCCGGGCAGCAGGCCGCGGCGGTGCCGGAGACCACCGGCTAGGGGCGCTGTCGCGCGCCGCCGAACCGCCCGGGGCCGGGAGCCACTCGGGCCCGGCTGTTCCCATCGGCGCACCCGACCAACAGACTTTCGCCGTAGCCGGGCAACGATTTCCCGGAACCGGCGAGCGACACACGACAGCTCCCGAGCGGCGCCCGCCCCCGTCGGCGCGGCGCCCGGGAGCGTGACGGGAGAACCGCCCGCATGCACGAGCACAACGAGTCCGCCGAAGCGGACACCCCCACCGGGAACGCGTCGCACGCGACCGACACCGGGGAGGGGACGCCGGAACAGGCCGCCCCGGCTCCGCGCCGTCGGCGCCGCGCCGCGTCACGCCCCGCCGGACCCCCGGCGACCGGGACCGCCGCGGAAC
>NZ_VKHT01001228.1 GCF_014141535.1 Streptomyces alkaliphilus
CTCCGGGGTCGGAGGAGGCGGGGCCGGCGGTCCGGAGGGGAACGTCGGGAGGTCCCGATCCATAAGCCCCGATCCGGGTAACTCAGGGCAGGGCCGGCTCGCGGTTCTCCTCGAGGTCCTCGAGAGCGGCCAGGTAGCGCTCGGCGTCCAGGGCCGCCGCACAGCCGGTCCCGGCGGCGGTGATCGCCTGGCGGTAGGTGTGGTCCACGACATCGCCCGCGGCGAAGACGCCGGGCAGGTTGGTCCGGGTGGAGGGGGAGGCCACCGCGAGGTAGCCCTCCGGATCGAGGTCGAGCTGCCCCTTGAAGAGCTCGACCCGGGGGTCGTGTCCGATCGCGACGAACAGGCCCGTGGCGGTGAGTCCGGAGCTTTCCCCGGTGACGGTGTCGCGCAGGGTCAGTTCCGTGAGCTTGCCGCCCTCCTCGTGGAGTTCGGTCACCTCGCTGTTCCAGCGGAAGGTGATCTTGGGATCGGCGAAGGCTCGCTCCTGCATCGCGGCGGAGGCGCGCAGGGTGTCCCGGCGGTGGACGATGGTCACGCTCCGGGCGAAGCGGGAGAGGAAGGTGGCCTCCTCCATGGCGGTGTCGCCGCCACCGACCACCACGATGTCCTGCTCCCGGAAGAAGAATCCGTCACAGGTGGCGCAGTAGGAGACACCGCGACCGGAGAGCTCGTCCTCCATCGGCAGCCCCAGCTTGCGGTGCTGGGAGCCGGTGGTGACGATCACCGAGCGGGCCCGGTGGACATTCCCGGCTCCGTCGGTCACGGTCTTGATCTCGCCGCTCAGGTCCACAGCGGTCACGTCGTCCGGCACCAGTTCCGCACCGAAGCGCTCGGCCTGGGCACGCATGTTGTCCATGAGGTCCGGGCCCATGATGCCGTCCCGGAAGCCGGGGAAGTTCTCCACCTCGGTGGTGTTCATGAGGGCGCCACCGGCGGTGACCGAGCCCTCGAAGACCAGGGGGTTGAGCGAGGCACGAGCGGTGTAGAGGGCGGCGGTGTACCCGGCCGGCCCGGAACCGATGACGATGACGTTGCGGACTTCGCTCACGGGTGTCTTCCTTGTCTCGGGAATTGTCGTCTCGGGGGTGTCGTCCCGGGGGTGCCCGGTCGCCCCGGACCAACCGGGCCCGGGGCGAACCTCACTCACCATGCCCCAACGGATCCTAGGCCCCGGACATTCCCGGGCGGGATTCCGGCACCCGAAAGGGTTGTGTGAAGCCTTCCGCCCCGGGAGCGCGCGGGTCCCGGAGGAGCACGCCGGTCCCCCGGCCCGTGCCCGACC
>NZ_VKHT01001229.1 GCF_014141535.1 Streptomyces alkaliphilus
CCGCGGAGGGGGTGGCGCCGGGGATCGGCGGTCGCAACTCTTCCCGGATCCGGAGCCGGTGGGGTGTCCGGCGGGAGCGCGGGAACGGCGGACGCGCTCCCGGGCGGGCGTCGTCACGCCGGAGGCGCACCCGCGCCGGGAGGAAGGAGTCACGACAGCCCCCCACACTGGACTAGACCTTTCCGGGGTGTTCGGGCGAGACTTGCCCCGTGAGTCCCCCCGAGAACGCCCCCGCGCGCGCGACGACCGGCCACGTGCTCGCCCTCGACGTGGGCGGCACCGGCATGAAGGCCGCGCTGATCGGCCCCGACGGCCGCCCTCTCCACGAGGCCCGCCGCCCCACCGGCGGGTCCGGCGCGCCGACCGACGGCGCGCCGGGGCCGGGCGGGGCACCGGGGACCGAGCGCGCCGACGCCGCCCTCGCCGGCGTGCTGGACTTCGCCGCCGAGCTGGTCTCCATCGGTCTGGACCGGTTCGGGGCCCCGCCCGTCGCGGCGGGCGTGGTCGTACCCGGCATCCTCTCCGGGGACGGGGACGGGGACGCCGGGGGCACCGTGCGGTACGCGGCCAACCTCGGCTGGCGGGACGTCCCGCTGGGCCGGCTGCTGGGCGAACGCCTGGCCGGCGTTCCCGTCGCCGTCGGTCACGACGTGCGGGCCGGGGGCCTGGCCGAGGGGCTGCTCGGCGCCGGCCGGGGCGCCTCCCGCTTCCTCTTCGTCGCCCTGGGCACCGGCATCGCCGGCGCCATCGGCATCGACGGCCGGGTCGAGGCCGGCGCCCACAGCGGCGCCGGCGAGATCGGGCACATCGTCGTCCGCCCCGACGGCCCCGACTGCGGCTGCGGGCAGCGCGGCTGCCTGGAGACGTTGGCCTCCGCCTCGGCCGTGGGCCGGGCCTGGGCCGCCGCCTGCGGCGACCCCGCCGCCGACGCCGCCGACGCCGCCCGCGCGGTGGCCGCGGGCGACCCCCGCGCCCTGCGGGTGTGGGACGGGGCCGTGGCGGCCCTCGCCGACGGCCTGCTGACCGGGATCACCCTCCTCGACCCGGAGGTGGTGATCGTCGGCGGTGGTCTGGCCCGCGCCGGCGACACCCTGCTCGACCCGCTGCGCGCGGCGCTGCGCGAGCGGATCACCTTCCAGCACCCGCCCGCCCTGGTGCCGGCGGAGCTGGGGGACGCGGCCGGTTGTCTGGGGGCGGGGCTGCTGGCCCGCGCCCGGGTCACGACCGACCGGCCCGTCCACGGCCCGACCCCGCCGGGAACGGGGGTTCCGGCGGGGTCGGGC
>NZ_VKHT01000123.1 GCF_014141535.1 Streptomyces alkaliphilus
GATTTGTATAAGAGACAGGGGTGAGGGTTCGCGGGCCGGCCGTCCGACCGCCGGAAGGCCGGATTCCGGGGCCGGGGAACCCCCGGTGGGCTCAGACCTCCTCGCGGAGGGCGTCCAGGGCCGCGATGTAGGCGTCCAGGTCACGGGCGTCCGGCATGCCGTTGATCACGCTCCAACGCACCACGCCCTCGCGATCGATGATGAAGGTGCCGCGCAGCGCGCACCCCCGCTCCTCGTTGAAGACGCCGTACGCCCGCGAGACCTCGCCGTGCGGCCAGAAGTCGGAGAGCAGGGGGTACTCCAGGCCCTCCTGGTCGGCGAAGATCCGCAGCGCGAACGGCGAGTCGTTGGAGATCGCCAGCAGCTGGGTGTCCTTGTTCACGAAGGCGGGAAGACGGTCCCGCACCTCGCACAGTTCGCCGGTGCAGATCCCGGTGAACGCGAAGGGGAAGAACAGCAGCACGACATTTTTCCCGGGGTTCCCGGGGTTCCCCGCGTTCCCGGCGGTGTCACCCGCCCCCGCCCGGAAGTCCGAGAGGCGAACGGTCTCCCCGTGCTGGTTGCGCAGCGCGAAGTCGGGCGCCTTGGTTCCGGGGGTGATCTCCATCGACGGGTTCCCTTCGACTGCCGGGCCGGTCGGTTCCCTCACCGACGTGAACGGTCCGCGGACGACTTCACGCCCGTGATCCTCAGCCTACGCCCGACCGGTGACAGGGGGCGGGGCAACGGGGCAACGGAGAAGTGCCGCCCGGGGACCCGCGCGGGACCGGGCGGCCCCGCCGGCCGGCCCCGCGGTCGGTCAGCGGCGTCCGCCGGTCTTCCCCGCAGCGGTCTTGGGCGTGACCAGCCGGCTGCCGGCCCAGTCCCCGCCGGGGGCGATGGTCTTGGTCTGGGCCAGGCCGGCCGTGCGGGCGGACTCGTCGATCTCACTGGGTTCGACGTGCCCGTCCCGGCCGGTCTTGGGCGTCAGCAACCAGACCGGCGCGCCCGGATCGATCAGGGTGGTGGCATCCACCAGCGCGTCGGTGAGGTCACCGTCGTCCTCGCGGAACCACAGCACCACGGCGTCGGCCACGTCGTCGTGATCCTCATCGACGAGCGACTGACCCGTGATGGCCTCGATTCCCTCGCGAAGCCCCTGGTCGACGTCTTCGTCCCAGCCGAGCTCCTGGACCACCTGTCCGGGCCGGAAACCCAGCTGGGCCGCCGGGTTGGTCCGCTCCTCCGCGTGGTCCGCGGTCGCGCTCACGGATTGCCTCCTGTGCTGTTCGGTGTGGTGCCCGGTGTGACGGGTCCCCACCCACGCGTGCGCGTGGGTTGTGCCGTAGTCCACACGGGCCGGGCGGATCACGCAAGTACCCGGTGGGGGCAGGGGGTCAAACGTCGTGTCCCCGACCGCCCGTCGAACGGCCGGTGAGGTCCGCCACGCACGGGTCGGCAGGGGTACCGGACCGGTTGACGCAGCGCCTTCCCACCCACCCCGGAGGAAAAACCGGAACGACCCTTTCACAGTCCGGAAGCCCGGGGCGTAGGGTGGTCCATCGGCCACCGGTGTCGTCCGCGACCTCCGGGCCGGCCCGCGTCCCACCCTCCCGCGACCCCGCGGAGCGGGTGTTACCACACGGTAGAGATGACGTTTCGCCTTCCGGGGTCCACGATGGAAGGCGGCCCGACATCAGACAGAGGACATCAGCACAGCTCCCCACCTCACAGTGAAGGAACAGCGTGGCTTCCGGATCCGATCGCAACCCGATCATCATTGGCGGCCTTCCCAGCCAGGTCCCGGATTTCGATCCCGAGGAGACCCGGGAATGGCTCGACTCGCTCGACGCCGCCGTCGGCGAACGGGGCCGGGAACGGGCCCGCTACCTCATGCTGCGCCTGATCGAGCGCGCCCGTGAGAAGCGGGTGGCCGTCCCCGAGATGCGCAGCACCGATTACGTCAACACCATCGCCACCCGGGACGAGCCGTTCTTCCCCGGCAACGAGGACATCGAGCGCCGCATCCTGAACGCCACCCGGTGGAACGCCGCGGTGATGGTCTCCCGCGCCCAGCGTCCGGGCATCGGTGTGGGTGGTCACATCGCCACCTTCGCCTCCTCGGCCTCCCTGTACGACGTGGGCTTCAACCACTTCTTCCGAGGCAAGGACGAGGGCGACGGCGGCGACCAGATCTTCTTCCAGGGCCACGCCTCCCCCGGCATCTACGCCCGCGCCTACCTGCTGGACCGCCTCTCCGAGCAGCACCTGGACGGTTTCCGTCAGGAGAAGTCCAAGGCCCCCCACGGCCTGTCCAGCTACCCGCACCCGCGGCTGATGCCGGACTTCTGGGAGTTCCCGACCGTCTCCATGGGTCTGGGCCCGTTGGGCGCGATCTTCCAGGCCCGGATGAACCGCTACACCGAGGCGCGCGGCATCGCCGACACCTCGAAGTCCCGGGTCTGGGCGTTCCTCGGCGACGGCGAGATGGACGAGCCCGAGTCGCTGGGCCAGCTCACCCTGGCCGCCCGGGAAGGGCTGGACAACCTGACCTTCGTGGTCAACTGCAACCTGCAGCGGCTGGACGGTCCGGTGCGCGGCAACGGCAAGATCATCCAGGAGTTGGAGTCGGTCTTCCGGGGCGCGGGCTGGAACGTCATCAAGTTGATCTGGGACCGCACCTGGGACCCGCTGCTGGCGCAGGACCGCGACGGTGTGCTGGTGAACAAGCTCAACACCACCCCCGACGGACAGTTCCAGACCTACGCGACCGAGACCGGCTCCTACATTCGCGAGCACTTCTTCGGCGACGACCACCGGCTGCGCCGCATGGTCGAGGACATGACCGACGACCAGCTGCTCCACCTGGGACGCGGCGGCCACGACCACCGCAAGATCTACGCGGCGTACAAGGCGGCGGCCGAGCACAGGGGTCAGCCGACGGTCATCCTGGCCCAGACGGTCAAGGGCTGGACCCTGGGCCCGAACTTCGAGGGTCGCAACGCCACCCACCAGATGAAGAAGCTGACGGTGGACGACCTCAAGCGGTTCCGCGACCGGCTGCACCTGCCGATCGCGGACAAGGATCTGGAGAGCGGCGTCCCGCCGTACTACCACCCGGGGCAGGACTCCGAGGAGATCCAGTACATGCACGACCGCCGCAAGGGTCTGGGCGGGTACGTGCCCACCCGGGTCGTGCGGGCGAAGCCGCTGCCGCAGCCGGGCGAGAAGACCTACGCCGCGCTGCGCAAGGGCTCGGGCAACCAGCAGATCGCCACCACGATGGCGTTCGTGCGGCTGCTGAAGGACCTCATGCGGGACAAGGAGATCGGCAAGCGCTTCGTGCCGATCGCCCCCGACGAGTACCGCACCTTCGGCATGGACTCGCTCTTCCCGACGGCCAAGATCTACAACCCGCTGGGGCAGACCTACGAGTCGGTGGACCGTGAGCTGCTGCTGGCCTACAAGGAGTCGCCGACCGGCCAGATGCTGCACGACGGCATCTCCGAGGCGGGCTGTACCGCCTCGCTGATCGCCGCCGGCTCCTCCTACGCCACCCACGGCGAGCACCTGATCCCGGTCTACGTCTTCTACTCGATGTTCGGGTTCCAGCGCACCGGTGACCAGTTCTGGCAGATGGCCGACCAACTGGCGCGCGGTTTCGTCCTGGGCGCCACGGCGGGTCGGACCACGCTGACCGGTGAGGGGCTCCAGCACGCCGACGGTCACTCGCAGCTGCTGGCCTCGACCAACCCGGCGTGCGTGGCCTACGACCCGGCCTTCGGCTTCGAGATCGCCCACATCGTGCGGGACGGTCTGCGCCGGATGTACGGGGAGAACGCCGAGGACGTCTTCTACTACCTGACGGTGTACAACGAGCCGATCACCCACCCGGCGGAGCCGGAGAACCTGGACACCGAGGGCCTGCTCAAGGGGCTCTACCGGTACAAGGAGGGCACGGCCGGCGAGATCCCGGCGCAGATCCTGGCCTCGGGCGTCGCGGTGCCGTGGGCCGTGGAGGCGCAGCGGATCCTCGCCGAGGACTGGAACGTGCGCGCCGACGTGTGGTCGGCCACCTCGTGGAACGAGCTGCGGCGCGACGCGGTGGACGCCGAGCGGCACAACCTGTTGCACCCCGAGGAGGAGCAGCGGGTGCCGCACGTCACCCGGACGCTGCGGGGCACCGAGGGACCGGTGCTGGCCGTGTCGGACTGGATGCGGGCGGTACCGGACCAGATCTCGCGCTGGGTGCCGAACGCCTACCAGTCCCTGGGCGCGGACGGCTTCGGCTTCGCCGACACCCGGGGCGCGGCCCGACGGTTCTTCCACATCGACGCCGAGTCGATCGTGCTCGGGGTGCTGACCGAGCTGGCCAAGACCGGCGCGGTGGACCGCTCGGTGCTCAAGCAGGCCATCGACCGGTACCAGCTGCTGGACGTGACCGCCGCGGACCCGGGTCCGGCGGGCGGCGACGCCTGACGGCCGGCACGACCACATCACACGGCGGGGCCCCGGAACCGAAGAACGGTTCCGGGGCCCCGCCGTGGGTGTTCCGCCCGCCGCCGGGACGCAGGGAGGGGCGTCCTAGCATGTCCCGACATGGACGCGCCCCTCCCCACCACCCGTCGGCTGCCCGCCCCGCATCCCGAGGACGGGATCGAGCCCGGCCGGCGCCGGTGGGAACGACGGACCGAGATGCCGCTGCTCGGGTTGGCGGTGCTGTTCGGCGTCGTCTACGCGGTACCGATCGTCGCGCCGGGTGCACCGGCGGCGGTGCACCGGGTGTGCCGGATCACCGAGTGGGGGATCTGGGGTGTGTTCGCCGTCGACTACCTGGCCCGGCTGCTGCTCTCCGAACACCGATGGCGGTTCGTGCGCCGGCACCCGCTGGACCTGGCCGCGGTGATCCTGCCCCTGCTGCGCCAAATTCGACTGCTGCGACTCGTCTCCACCCTGTTGCTGGCCGGTGAGCGGGCCCGAATGGCCTCCCGGGTCCAGCTGACGGTGTACGTGGCGGGATGCTGCGCGGGACTGGTGATGTTCGGTTCCCTGGCCGTGCTGGAGGTGGAACGGGACTCCCCGGATTCCAACATCCATTCCCCCGGTGACGCCGTGTGGTGGGCGTTCACCACCATGACCACGGTCGGCTACGGCGACCACGCGCCGACCACCGGGATCGGCAGACTGTTGGCCATCGCGTTGATGCTCTCGGGGATCGCGCTGCTGGGCGTGGTGACGGCCAACATCGCGGCCTGGTTCATCTCCCGCTTCAACGAATCCGACGAGAACTCCCGGCGGCGGGACGCGGCCCTGGAGGTGCTGACCGAGGAGGTGCGGGCGCTGCGCGCGGAACTGGCCGCGCACCGAAGGGTCGCACCGGTCGACCCCGACGGGGGACCCGATCTGCCGTCGGGAACGGCCCGGGGGGCGGGACTTCCGGTGGCCGACGCCGGGGATCCCGACGGGGGGACCCGGCCGGGCGCGCCGGCGGTGGTCGACTGACGGAGCGGGGCGATGGGGCCCGGTGCCGCGGGGCCCCGGCGGCGGGACGGCTCGCGGCTCGCTCCGACACCGCGCCATAACCCCGTGAACACCCCCGACACGCCGTCGTTGCCCTTTCGTTGCCTTTCCGTTGTCTTTTCGCCGCCCCCCGGGTACGCTTCCCGTCACCCCGAAGGGCGGTACCTCCCGATCCGACCGGCGGTCTCCCCGCGGGGATGACCCGTATCACAGTGAAGGGGACTTCACGCCCCGAAGGGTTTATTTCCGACAGAACGATCGTAGGATGCGGGAGCAGTGTCGAACATCAGCCCCTCCCCCGCACCCCCCGGGCGCCACGCCGTCCGGTTTCCCGGCCTCCTGCGGCGGGTCCTGTTGCCGCTGGCCGTCGTCATCACCGTGCTGGCGGCCTCCGGGTGGATCACCAGCGGCGAACCGGCGGCTCCCGACCCCCGCTCCCAGCGCCTGGCGGCCTGGCACCGCGACTCCATCGGCGGCGCCGAACTGCCCTCGCTCGCCTCGTCCCCGGAACGGATCGCCTCCTTCTTCGCCTCCATGGGGCACCGCAAATGGATGCTGCTGGCCGAACGTCACCCCGAGGTGGTCGGCAACCTCGACGGGGTTCCGGTGGAGGTGCGGTACGCCGCCAACCGGCACTCGCTGGCCCGGGCCCGGCAGGAGGAGCGCGAGCGCATCGACGACGAGCGTCTCTCGGCCGCCGGACGCCACCACGCCGGACGCCTCGCCAACCGCTACGCCTCGCTGCTGGGTGAGGACCGGCAGATCCTGTCCTTCGACCCCTCCGGCACCGGTCGGGCGGCCGAGGTCCTCGGTGACCTGGACACCGCCCACCGGATCTCCGTGGTCGTGCCGGGGGTGGACACCGACCTGTTGACCTTCGAACGCACCCGGATGCGGTACCGCTCCCCTGTGGGGATGGCGGAGGCGCTCCACACCGAACAGACCGCCGTCGCTCCCGAACTGCCCTCGGCCGTCATCGCCTGGGCCGACTACACCACCCCTCGCGGCGTGGGTGTCTCCGCCGCCACGGGGGAACTGGCCGCCGAGGGCGCCGACCGGCTGGTGCGGGCCGTGGAGGGGTTGCCCGGTGACGCACCCGTCGCGCTCTTCTGCCACTCCTACGGCTCGGTGGTCTGCGGGCTGGCCGCCGAGCGCCTGCCCGATCGGGTGACCGACATCGTGGTCGCGGGCAGCCCGGGCATGCGGGTCTCCCGGGCCGACCGGCTGGGCACCGACGCCCGGGTCTGGGCCACCCGGGCGATCGGTGACTGGATCCGCGACGTGCCGCACCTGGCCGTGGGCCCGATCGGCCACGGAACCGACCCGGTGCACCCCTCCTTCGGGGCCCTGCACGTCGCCTCGGGCTCGGCCCGGGGTCACACGGGCTACTTCGAACCGGGCTCCGACAGCCTGCGCAACTTCGCCCGCATCGGCACCGGTCTGTTCACCACCGTCACGGGGCTGCGGGGCGCCCCGCTGTGCACCCCGGAGACCCCGGTCGGGCAGCCGGCCTGAACCGTGCGGACCCGCGGCCGGTGAGGACGTCCCCACCCCGAACGGCCCGAACACGCCTCCTCCAAGGGGAGGGGCGGATTCCGGACGCGTGACGCCGGGGACGGACATCATCGCGGGAGACGGGGGCGCACGCGCCCGAGCGTGTTCCCCGGGGAGGTGCGCGGAGGGTGACCCATCCGTCGGCCCGGGCGCATACGATGACCCACATGGGTGATGTGCTGGCCGGAATCCACTCCTCCTGGGAGTTCGACACCGATTCCGTACTCATCCGCTTCGAACGGGGGATCCGCACACCGAAGCTCTTCCATGTATTGGGCGAGCGTCGCATTCCCCATGAGGCGTTGAGTTCGGTCGAACTGGGCCCCGGGGCCCGGAAGGGCACCGTGGTCCTGCGGATCCTCCCCCGGCCCGGGTCCGACCCGCTGCTGGAGGCCGCGGCGGGCCAGCTCCGGGAAGCCGCCGACCCCTACCGCCTGGTGCTGCCCGCCGAGCGGGAGACCCCGGCGGGGTACTACGCGGCGGAGTTGCTGTCCCGGCTCGGCCCCCGCGCGCGCGAGGAGGCCGACGAGTTCATGGTCGACCCCCCGCCGGCACCGCTGCGCTTCAAGGCGTACGACGGCCGGGTCGTCTTCGACGGGGCCACCGTGGACTTCCACTGGTTCCGCACCGGGGCCTCCTCCGCCAAATGGAAGGCGGGGGACCAGACCTTCTCCGTCGCCGAACTGGCCGGGGTGGAGTGGCGCTCCCCCGAGGTGGAGGGCGGTTACCTGCGCCTGCTGCGGCGGGGCCCGGACGGCAAGCCGCTGCCCGCCGCACCGGTGCCGGCGGACCAGGACCCCACCGCCGTCGTCTTCGGCCTGGGGTACGGCCTGGTGCACGAGTCGCTCCCGCTCGCCGCGAGCGTGCTGGCGGCGGTGCAGGAGATGGAGCGGACCGGGGGCCCGGTGAGCGCCCTGCCCCATCCCAGGGACCCCCGACGGGACCCGGCGGACATCGCCGATCGGATCCGACACCTGGGCGAACTGCACTCGGCCGGCCTGCTCACCGACGAGGAGTTCTCCGCCAAGAAGCAGGACCTGCTCGCCGAACTGTGAAGCGGGGGCTCCGAGGGACCGCGCCCCGGGGGCGCGAGGGGTTCAGGCGCGGCGGGACAGGAAGGACAGGCGACGTCGGGGGACGTCCTCCTCCGCCCCGGGAACCGCGGGGGCCTCGAGC
>NZ_VKHT01001230.1 GCF_014141535.1 Streptomyces alkaliphilus
GTCCGACACCGTTCCGCGCGCCCGGGCCGATCGGCCCGCCGGGCCCCCCGTGCTCCCGGAGCCGACCCCGGGAACGGGCGCGGCGCCGCCGGCCGCGGTCGCCCCCCGCCCTCCGCTGCTCGCCCGACCCGGGACCGTCCACCGCCAGGGGGGCGAGGGGGAGCCGGTGGTGGCCGCCCTGGACGAGCTCGGCTCCCTGGGCCTCGTCGGCCCCCGGCGGAGGCTGCTCGGCCTGGCGCGGTCCCTGGTGGCCCGGCTGATCGCCGACCACCCGCCCGCGGGGCTGGAGCTGGTGGTCGTGGCCCCCGGCCGCGCCGGGGAGTGGGCGTGGGCGGGCTGGCTTCCGCACACCGCCCCGGGCCCCGGCCGGGCCTGTCGGCGATTGTTGGCCTTCGACCGGGAGCAGGCGCTCGCCCGGCTGCGGGAGTCGGTCGGACGGGACCCGGACGGTCCGCGCACCCTGCTGGTCCTCGACGGGGACCCCGGCTCCGCCGAGGCCCGCTCGCTGGCGTCCGAGCTGGTGGCGCGCGGGCGGACGGAGGGCGTGCACGTGGTGTGCCTGGCGGAGGCTCCGGCCGCCACGCCGGCCTCGCCGCTGGAACGCGCTCTGGCCTCCGCACGCGCGGCGGTGCCCGCCCTGGTCGGCTGTGGCGCCACCGCGGTGCTGGTGGGTGAGGTGGCCACCACCGTCCGGCTGGTGCGGGCGGACGGCACGGTCGGGCCGGCGGCGACCGCGGACGCCGTCTCCGCCGCCTGGGCGGAGCGGTTCGCCCGGGCGCTCGCGCCGCTGGGCGCCGACCCGGGTGACCCCGACGGCCCGGCGACCGGAGGGCCCCTGCCGACATCGGTACGGCTGTTGGATCTGTTGGGGTTGCCCCGGGTCACCCCCGGGGTGCTGCGCGAACGCTGGGGCACGCCCCGGGCCGGTCTGCCGATACCGCTGGGCGTCGGCGCCGCCGGCCCGGTGGTGGTCGATCCGACCACCCTGCCCGGCCCGGTGGTGGTGGAGGGGCCGCCGGGCTCCGGGCGCAGCGAGACCCTCTGCTCGCTCGCCGTCGCGCTGGCCGCCGTCCGGGGGCCGCGCGAGCTGTCGCTGTTGCTGGTGGAGAGCGGTGGCGGGAGCGGCCTGGCCGCCTGCGCGGACCTGCCGCAGACCGCGACCCGACTGCGGACGAACGACCCGGTGCGGATGCGGGCCTTCGCCCGCGCCCTGAGGGCGGAGCTGAAGCGGCGCGAGGACCTGCTCGGCGATCGGGGGTTCACCGAGGGCCTGCCCGGGGG
>NZ_VKHT01001231.1 GCF_014141535.1 Streptomyces alkaliphilus
CGGGGAAACGGGGTGCGGGAAACCGGGGTCAGCCGGCCCCCGCCGGCGGTCGGGGGCCGGGTGGGCCCTGCGGCAGTCGGTCGAAGAGCAGTCGCACCGCCCCCGTCACCGGATGGCGCACCGGGTGCCCCCGCACCCCGAACACCTCCGCCAGCAACCCGGGGTTCAGCACCTCCTCCGGCGGACCGGAGGCGACGATCGCGCCGGCCGCGATCACGTACAGCTCGTCGCAGTGGGTCGCCGCCAGGTTCAGGTCGTGCAGCGCCGCCAACACCGTCAGCCCGCTCTCGCGAACCAGGGACAGCACCTCCAACTGCTGGGCGATGTCCAGGTGGTTGGTCGGCTCGTCCAGCACCAGAACACGGGGTTGCTGGGCCAGCGCCCGGGCGATCAACACCCGCTGCTTCTCCCCGCCCGACAGTCCGCCGAAGGACCGCCGCGCCAGGTGCGAGGCGTGCACGCGCTCCAGGGCCGCCGCGCAGATCCCCTCGTCGTCCGCGGTCGTCCGCCGCCCGGTGCCCCGGTGCGGGATGCGCCCCATCGCCACCAGCTCGGCCACCGTGAAGTCGAACTCCCCGGCGGTCTCCTGGGGCAGCGCCGCCACCCGCCGCGCACCCTCCCGGGGCGTCAGCGAGGCCAGCTCCTCCTCGTCCAGCAGGATCGCGCCCGTGGTGGGGCGCAGCGCCCGGTAGAGGCAGCGCAGCACGGTGGACTTGCCGCTGCCGTTCGGGCCGACCAGCCCCACCACCCGGCCGTCGGCGGCGGCCAGCGAGACCTCCCGCACCAGCCGCGCCCCGGCCACCTCCACCGTCAGCGCGTCGATCGTCACCCTCATCGCGCGCCCCCGAACACCGGCCCGCCCCGCCGCCGCATCAGCAGCAGGAAACACGGCACCCCGAGGATCGCCGTCAGCGCGCCGATCGGCAGTTCGGCGGGGGCCATCACCATCCGCGACCCGACGTCCACCCACACCAGCAGCACCGCCCCCGCGAGCGGCGCGACGGCCAGGACCCGCAGGTGGTCCGCGCCCACCACCATCCGCACCGCGTGCGGCACCATCAGGCCGACGAAGCCGATCGCCCCGCTGACCGCCACCACGCAACCGGTCATCGCCGCCGTCACCACGAACAGTTCGCGGCGCATCCGGTGCGGGTCCACGCCCAGCGCCGAGGCCGTCTCGTCGCCCATCGCCAGCGCGTTCAACCGGCGGGAGGCGAACAGCAACCACGCCAGCCCGCCGAGCACGGCGGTCGCGGCGATCGGCACCGACGCCCAGCCC
>NZ_VKHT01001232.1 GCF_014141535.1 Streptomyces alkaliphilus
CCCGTCCCCCTCACTGACATTTGTCACACGGGCCGATGACAGCGCGCACTGCCGCCGCTCCCCGCCCGGGGGAAGGCTGGGGACATGAACGAGCGGGAGCACGTGATCGAGGTGGCCGGACTGCGCCGGCGCTACGGACCGGCGGGCCCCGGCGGCTTCGAGGCCGTCCGGGGAATGGACTTCACGGTGCGCCGGGGGGAGGTGTTCGCCCTGCTGGGCACCAACGGCGCCGGCAAGACCTCCACGGTGGAACTCCTGGAGGGCTTGGCCGCCCCCACCGGGGGGCGGATCCGCGTGCTCGGCCACGACCCGTACCGGGAGCGCGCACTGGTCCGCCCGCGCATCGGCATCATGCTCCAGGAGGGCGGCTTCCCCTCCGACCTCACCGTGACCGAGACCGCCCGGATGTGGGCCGGCTGCACCACCGGCGCCCGACCGGTGGCCGAGGCCCTGGAGATGGTCGGCCTGGAGGACCGGGCGAAGGTCCGCGTCAAGCAGCTCTCCGGAGGCGAACGGCGGCGCCTGGACCTGGCCATGGCGCTGGTCGGCCGCCCGGAGATCCTCTTCCTCGACGAGCCGACCACCGGCCTGGACCCCGAGGCGCGCCGGCGCACCCGGGACCTGATCCGCGCGCTGCGAGCCGGCGGCACCACCGTGGTGCTCACCACGCACTACCTGGAGGAGGCCGAGACCCTCGCCGACCGGCTGGCCATCATGCGGGCCGGACGGATCGTGCTGGCCGGCACCCCGGACGAGGTCCGCGCCGCCCAGCCCTCCCGCATCCGTTTCACCCTGCCCGCCGGGGTTGATGTCGCGGAGCTGCCGGCCGGTCTCGGCGAGGTCGTCCCGGACGCCGCCGGTGAGGCCGACGCGCCCCGCGCCGTGGAGGTGCGCAGCCGACGGCTCCAGCGGGACCTGACCGACCTGCTGCTGTGGGCCCGGGAGCGGGACGTGGAGCTGGGCCGGCTGGACGCCCGCTCGGCCTCCCTGGAGGAGGCGTTCCTGCGGATCGCGGAGGACGACGCCGGGGCCGGGGACGCGGGCGCGACAAACGCCGAACCGGTCGGGGCCGGCGCCTGACCCCTCCCGGGTGACGCATCGCACACCGGCCGGCGTCCGCCCGGCACGCACCGCGCCGGGCCACCGGCACCCACCCGACACCACGCACCACGCACCACGAAGGGGGCGACCACCGTGACCGTCTCATCCCGCGCCACCGACACCCGCACCGCCGACACCCGCGCCGCCACGACCGGCCCCGCGGCCTGTCTCCTAGAC
>NZ_VKHT01001233.1 GCF_014141535.1 Streptomyces alkaliphilus
CTCCGGAGTCCGCACCGGGCGGCGCCGCGGACGTGTCCGCCCCCTCCTCCGGCGGGGGTTGTGGGCCCGACGCGTTCCCGATCGGGGGCGCGGCGGTGTCGGGGGCCCCGGCGGTGGCGCGCGGCGTCCCGACGGGCGGCGCGTCGGCCCGCCGTCGTTTCTCCCCGGCCATGCCGCCTCCTCGGTCGCCCGATGTCGTCGGACCGGCGGGCCACCGGGCCTCTCGGCCCGCGAGAGGGCCGGACGGACACCGTCGTCCCGGTTTCTCCGGGGTATCCATTCAACTGCTGTCGGCCCCGGACCGCGCGGTGAACACACCGGGTGAGCCATCCGGAGGAGTGGGGGATCGTTCCCCGCTCGTCCGTTCGGGGGAATTTTGCCGGAATAGCTCGGGTGTTCCTATCCTGGTGCGACCGGCTCCGTCACCCATGGACCCTCCCGGTCCCCCCGGGAGAACGCCCGCGGCGGGCGCCCCACCGCGGGCGAGAGAGGGGTTGTGATGCCCGCACCCAAGCAATTGCTGAAATCCCTGTCCCCGGAGTACCGCGAACGTCTCCTGCGGGTGAGCCGGGAGGTGTCCTTCCCCCAGGGGCACCGGATCTTCGAGGAACGGGGCCGGGCCGATCGTTTCTGGGTGCTCCGCTCCGGTTCGGTGACCCTCGACCTGCGGCTGCCGGGCGACCGCACCGGCTCCGTGGCGATCCTGGACCCGGGGGACCTGCTGGGCTGGTCCTGGCTCTTCCCACCCTACGAGTGGGACTTCGGTGCCGAGGCCGTCAGCCCGGTGCGGGCCCACGAGTTCCTCGGGAGCGAGGTGCGCGAACTGTGCGACCGCGACCCGGCCTTCGGTTACCTCCTGATGCGGTTGTTCGCCGAGATCCTGGCCAACCGCCTGCGCCTGGCCAGGAGCCGCGCGTTGGACCTCTACGCACCGCGCGCCGCCGGCTGGTGACCCACCGGGGCGGGGGCGGCCCGGGAACCGCCGCTCCCGCCCCGGTGGGTCACGGGGCGGACCCGTCGGCGGACCCGGCCCCCGGTACGCCCCATCCGCCGCCGCCGGGGGTCTCGATCACCAGCAGGTCGCCGGTGGTGACCTCCACCGCGTCGCGGCCCCGCAGCTCCCGCCGCGTCCCGTCCGCGCCCAGCAGGGCATCGCGGGCGAGCGCGCCGGGCGAACCACCGGCCATGCCATAGGGCGCCACCCGGCGGTGGCTCCCCAGCAGGGTGACGCTCATCGGTTCCAGGAACCGGATGCGGCGCACCACCCCGTCACCCC
>NZ_VKHT01001234.1 GCF_014141535.1 Streptomyces alkaliphilus
GGCGGGCGTTGATGCCGCGCTTGGTGTCCGGGCCGGAGGCGATGCCGGTGACCATCGCCTCCAACCCCTGCGCGAGGGCGTCGGCGCCGTGCATCCCGTCCGCGTTGAACTTCCGCCACTCACCCCAGGTGGTGCTGCGTGCCATCAGGGGACCTCGGTCATGGTGTAGGTCACCGGGTCACCGGTGCGGGGGGCGGTCTTGACCTTCATCTCCGACAGCCCCGTCCCCTCGCCCCACACCTGGCGCCAGTCCCCGGCGACGTGAAGTTCGTCGGTGCCCACGATCGAGACCACGGTCAGGCCGGCCGTGGCGGCCTTGTGGGCGCGGCGCCACAGGTTCGCGAACGCCTGGGAGCGGATGATGTGGGTCCAGTCCGGGCGCATCATCTCCCGGTTGGCGCTGCTGTCCCCGATCGTGGACACGAAGCGGGAGTACATCGCCTTCAGGTAGGTCAGGGTGACGTCGTCGCCGGTGGCGATCGCCTCGCTGCGGGCCTCGGCGAGAGTCTGCCGCAGCCCGTCGAGCATGACCTCGGTGGCCCCCGAGGTCCACGACTCGTGGATCCGCGGCGCCTCGATCAGCCGGTGCTTCGGCCCGGCGAGCTGCAGGAGAAGGCGCAGGATGGGTTCGGTCACCCACACCGGCCCCGTCTCCTCCCGGTCGCCCAGCGGGTTGGGGGCGGTGGGGTGGTGCCAGGCGAGCGGGTCGATCAGATGGACCCCGGCCCGCTTGCGGTCGTGCTCACCACCGGTGGTGTGTTCCAGACGGCCGATCGGCAGATGCGTCTTGAGCGCCGACAGGTAGGCGGCGTTCACATCCAGGGCCGTGACCGTGAGCGGGCCGTCGGGGGAGCGTCGTAGGTGCGGGTGGCGCCAGGAGGGGCGCGCTTCCCAGATCAGGTTCGCCTCGCCCTTCGCAGGCCGCTCGAAGATCTGCGGCAGACGGGGGTAGGCGGTGTGCTCGTAGCGGGCGGTCCGCCGCGTCGCGGCGAACAGCTCCATGACGTCGGGGATGGCCTTCTTGATCAAGGCGTTGGTGGCGGCGTCGGTGTCGCCGCCGGCGCGCTCCAGCTCGGCCGCGACCCGGGTGGCGATCCGCTCCCGCAACTCGCCCCGGGTGGCCTCGGCCGTGGTCGTGGTACGCCGCTGCTGGTGACGGCGGTGCGAATCCCGCGCGGCCCGCGCCGGCGACGACTCCGACTCCGGGGCAGCCGGGGCGACGGCCTCGGTCGGGGCCGCGGGCGCCGGACCGGGCGCGGCCGGCTCCGGGGCC
>NZ_VKHT01001235.1 GCF_014141535.1 Streptomyces alkaliphilus
CCGCACGCGGGGAGCGTCCCGCCCCCGCGCCACCCGGTCGCCGCGCCCGTGCCATGGCCGTGGCGCAGCGCATCGGCCGCAGCCTGATGCTGCCCGTGGCCACTCTGCCGGCCGCCGCCCTGCTGGTGCGGTTCGGCGCCGACGACATGCTGGGCAGCGACGCGTTGCCGGGCCCCGTCAACCGGGTCGCCGAGTTCATGGCCGGCGGGGGCGGGGCCCTGCTGGACAACATGGCGTTGCTGTTCGCGGTGGGCATCGCCATCGGCTTCGCCCGGAAGTCCGACGGGTCCACCGCGCTGGCGGCCGTCGTCGGCTACCTGGTCTTCGACAACGTGCTGGCGACCTTCCACGACCCCAACACCGACGCGCCCGTCTCGGCCGGGGTACTGGGTGGCGTCATCATGGGCATCACCGTCGCCCTGCTCTACCAGCGCTTCCACCGCACCCGCCTGCCGGACTTCCTCGGGTTCTTCGGCGGACGCCGGCTGGTGCCGATCATCTCCGCCTTCGCCGGCCTCGGGCTGGGCATCGTGGTGGGGTACGTGTGGCCGGTGCTGGGCAGCGGCCTGTTCCACTTCAGTGAGTGGCTGGTGGGCTCGGGCGCGGTCGGCGCCGGCATCTTCGGCGCCCTGAACAGGGCGTTGATCCCGGTGGGGATGCACCACCTGCTGAACTCCTTCCCGTGGTTCCAGGCCGGCTCGTACACCCGGGACGACGGGACGGTGGTGACCGGTGACATCGCGCGGTTCCTGGCCGGGGACCCGACCGCCGGCCAGTTCATGACCGGCTTCTTCCCGATCATGATGTTCGCGCTGCCGGCGGCCTGCCTGGCGATGTACCACTGCGCGCGGCCCGAGCGGCGCAAAATGGTCGGCGGCATGATGGTCTCCATCGCGCTGACCGCCTTCGTCACCGGCGTCACCGAGCCGATCGAGTTCACCTTCATGTTCATCGCCCCGGTGCTGTACGCGATCCACGCGGTGCTGACGGGTATCGCGCTCGCGCTGACCTGGGCGTTGGGGATGCGCGGCGGCTTCGGGTTCTCCGCCGGCGCGATCGACTACACGCTGAACTTCGGCATCGCCTCCAACCCGTTGGGCCTGGCGTTGGTCGGGTTGTGCTTCGCGGTGGTGTACTACGCGGTCTTCCGGTTCGCGATCATCCGGTTCGACCTGCCGACCCCGGGCCGCGAGCGGGACGAGGAGGACGACCTCGCGGTGCCGACCGGGTCGGACCGGAAGCGATCGGCCGACCGCCGGGGCGGTGGGGGCT
>NZ_VKHT01001236.1 GCF_014141535.1 Streptomyces alkaliphilus
GCCTCGCTGTGCGCCCGCGCCCCGCGGGTCCCCGCCGAGCGGCTGGTCGCCGAGATGGTGCCCCCGCCGCGCTTCGACGCGGTGCGCTTCGCCACCTACATCCCGGACCCCGGGCAGCCGAGCCAGCGGGAGGCGGTGCGGGTGCTGGAGGAGTTCGCCGGTCGCCCCGGGGAGGCCGACCCGGCCCCGGGCGGTCTGCGCGGCCTGTTCCGGCGTCGTTCCCGTGACTCCGGCGGCGACGGCCCGCGCGGCGTCTATCTCGACGGCGGGTACGGCGTGGGCAAGACCCACCTGCTGGCCTCGCTGTGGCACGCCACCCCGGCGCCCGCCGAACGCAAGGCCTTCGGCACCTTCGTGGAATTGACCAACCTGGTGGGCGCGCTGGGCTTCCAGCGCACCGTGGAGACCCTGGCGGGGCACCGCCTGCTGTGCATCGACGAGTTCGAGCTCGACGACCCCGGTGACACCGTGCTGGTCTCCAGCCTGCTCTCCCGCCTCGTCGAGCGCGGGGTGGCCCTGGCCGCCACCTCCAACACACTGCCCGACCGGCTGGGCGAGGGCCGCTTCGCCGCCGCCGACTTCCTGCGCGAGATCCAGGGCCTGGCCGCGCACTTCCGCCCGCTGCGCATCGACGGCGAGGACTACCGCCACCGGGGGCTGCCCGCGGCCCCGGCCCCGGCGGGCGACGAGGCGGTGGAGCGGGCCGCGGCCGAGACCCCCGGCGCCTCCCTGGACACCTTCCCCGACCTGCTGGCCCACCTGGGCCGGGTGCACCCCAGCCGGTACGGGGCGCTGTGCGACGGCGTCACCGCCGTCTGCCTCACCGGCGTGGGCGCGGTGCCCGACCAGTCCACGGCCCTGCGCCTGGTCGTGCTCGCGGATCGGCTCTACGACCGGGAGATACCGGTGCTGGCCTCCGGCGTCCCCTTCGACCGGCTCTTCTCCCCGGAGATGCTGGCCGGCGGCTACCGCAAGAAGTACTTCCGGGCCATCTCCCGGCTCACGGCGCTGGCGCGGGACGCGGACCGGATGGGCGGCGGCCCCGGCCCCGGGAACGGGGATCGCGGGGAGGGCGACACCGGGCGCGTCGCGTAGCCAAAGCCCGCCGGGCGCACCATCCTCGAAGGGCCGCGCGACATCGGAACGTCGCGCCGGCCCGAACGGCGGAAGGATTCGGTTCCCATGGGCGGGGAGAGCGAACGGCACGACAACGGCGTCACCGATCACCGTCCCCCCGGGGACGGGGGTCCCACCGGCCCCGCCCACGAC
>NZ_VKHT01001237.1 GCF_014141535.1 Streptomyces alkaliphilus
GGATCGGGGGACACCGCCCGGGGCCCCCGGACCGGGCGAGGGGGAGATGTGGGCCCACCCCGCGACCTTCCCCCGTCTGGTGTTGCGCGACGGGCGGCCTCTTCCCCTCACGGCCACCCGGCTGCTGCTGCGTCGACTCGCGGGCTCCGGGAACACCGATCCGGGGATGACCGCCCCGGAGTGCGTGGACCGCACGGCGTTGACGGAGGTGTGCGAACCGGGTTCCCCGGCCGCTTTCGTCGAGGCGTTGTTCGAGCGGTGGCGGTTGATGGGGATGCCACCGGCGGCGGGTTGGATGATGACCGCGCTCGGGGTCCTGGGGGACGACGACACCGTGCGTCTGCTCGTGCCGTTGATAGACCGGTGGCCCGGGGAGGACGGGCACCACCGGGCGGTGCGGGGCCTGGACGTGCTCGCCGCCATCGGCACCGAGGAGGCGTTGCGCGCACTGCACGGCCTCTCGCGGGGAAGTCGGTTCACCGCCCTGCGCCGTCGGGCCGGGGAGCGGATGGTGGAGGTGGCGGCCGGTCTGGGTTTGTCCGCCGAGCAGTTGGCCGACCGGCTGGTCCCCGATCTCGGCCTGGATCCGGACGGGAGCACCGTCATCGACTACGGCGCGCGGCGGTTCGTGGTCGGTTTCGACGAGCGGTTGCGGCCGTTCGTGGTGGACGACGCGGGGCGGACCCGAGCGGTCCCGCCGCAACCGGGACCTCGGGGGGACGGTCCCGACGCGCGGGCGGAGTACCGGCGCTTCGCTGCGTTGCGCCGGGAGGCGCGGGCGGTGGCCTCCGGGCTGCTTCCCCGGTGGGAGCGGGAGATGGTGGAGGGGCGGCGGTGGTCCCTGGCCGAGTTCCACCGGTGCCTCGCGGCCCACCCGCTGCTCGGGCACGCGGTGCGTCGGCTGGTGTGGGAGGTCCGCGAGGAGGGGCCCGACGGGCGGGAGCGGGTGGTGACCTTCCGCCCGGGTCCGGGCGGCACGGGGGTCGACGTGTACGGGCGTCCCGTGACTCCGGGCGACCACGCCGTCGTCCGTCTCCCCCACCCCCTGGCGTTGGGCGAGGAGCTGACCGTGTGGCGGGCGCGGTTCGCGGGAGGCGGGATATCGCAGCCCTTCCCCCAGGTGGAGCGGCCGGTTCACGGGCTGCGGCCGGGTGAGGAGCGGTCCTCGCGGTTGCGTCGTCTGGAGGGGGTGACGGTGTCCACCGGGGCGTTGCTGTCCCTCGTCCGGCGCGGGTGGGTGCGGGGGGAACCGTCGGAGGACGGGGGT
>NZ_VKHT01001238.1 GCF_014141535.1 Streptomyces alkaliphilus
GGCCAGGACCAGCCAGGGGACGACGGGTGGGACGGCCGGCTCCAGCAGCCGGCCCACGCCGGCGCCCCCGATGAGCACGATCAGCCCGGAGACCGAGGACAGCGCGCCGGTGTACAGGCCGATGCGGCGCGGTTCGGCGAGGTCGGGCACCATCCCGCGCGCGGCCGGCGCGATGAGCATCTGTCCCACGGTGAGCAGCACCACGAACCCGGCCGCCGGCAGCAGCGCGACCGCCCCGTCGGTGAGGTCGGCGGGCAGGGCGGCGGCCACGATCGCGAAGCCGGCGGAGAGCGTGAGCAGGCCGAGTGCCATGGCCCGCCGCGCGTCCAGTCGCGCGGTGGCCCAGTGGGTCACGGGCAGTTGGACGGTCACCACCAGCAGGGAGGAGAGAGCGAAAAGCCATCCCAGTGCCGTGGACGATCCGCCGGCCCGGTCCACCTCCACCGGCAGCGCGAGGTAGAGCTGGTTGTAGGCGAGCAGGTAGGTGCCGTACACCAGGCACAGTGCGAGGAACGCCCGGTTGCGCAGCATCGTCCGCATGCCCCCGCGTCCCCGGGCGGGTTCGCGCCCCGGGATGTGCTGCGGCAGCAGCCACGCGTGTCCGGCGAGGACCAGGACGAAGACGCCGGCCCCGGCCAGGCAGGCGGTGCGGAAATCCACGGCCAGCAGCAGCACGCCCACCAGGGGGCCGAGGAAGGCCCCGGCCTGGCCCGCGACGGTGAGCAGCGCCAACACCCGTGCCCGCGAGCCGAGCCCTTCCTCCTCCCGGCACACCGCCTGCCGCGTGACCTCGGACTCCACGGCCGGGGAGAACAGGGCGGCGGCGAAGCCGATGAGGAGCACCGACCCGATCACCGAGGCGGTGCCCCCGGCGAAGCCGAGCCAGGCGAAGCCGGCGATCCGCAGCGCGCAGCCGACGAGCACCACCGGGCGGACGCCGAGGCGGTCGGTGAGCATGCCGCCGATGACGAAGAGGCCCTGTTGGCTGAAGGTGCGCAGTCCGAGTACGAGCCCGATGAGCCAGCCGGCCATGCCGATGCCCGACCCGAGGTGGTCGGCGAGGAACGGCAGGACGGCGAAGAAGCCGATGTTGAAGGCGAACTGGGTGAGGATCAGCAGGCGCAGCAGCGGGGAGAGCGGGGGTTCGTCCCCGCCGCCGGTGAGGCGGCGCAGGCGGGCCAGGGGTCCCCGTGCATCGGGAGCCCCGGGGCCCGGCCCCGGCCCGGCGCCGGGCATCGGTGGGGGCGGGCGGACGGAGCCGGAAG
>NZ_VKHT01001239.1 GCF_014141535.1 Streptomyces alkaliphilus
TCACCGGGTTTCGGACGCCCCGGCCCGGGCGGGCACCGACTCGTCGCTTTCCAGGAGGGCGTACGGGTCCTCCATCTCGTACCAGCCGAGGCCCGGGGGACAGCGGTCGTACCCCAACAGCCGACGCACCTCCTCGGGATAGGCCCGTACGGCTTCCCTGGGCACCGCGAGGTACTGGTTCTCCTCCTGACGGAGGTTGCCCAGGTCGAGGGCGATGGTCAGGCCGGTGCGCGGGGTGTCGGTCGTATTGCCGCCGCCCCCGTGATACACCCCGCCGAGCCAGATGAGGCCCGACCCCGCCCGCATCTCGGTGGGGATCGCCTCCTCGACACGCGGAGCGCGTTCGTCGTCCCAGTGGTGGCTGCCCGGAATCACCATGGTGCCGCCGTTGGCCGCCGTGAAGTCGCTCATGGCGAGCATCAGCTGCACTCGGCTGGTCGGGCCGGGATGGCGGCGCAGATGGAGCGCGTCGTCGCGGTGCAGGGGCTGGCGTCCCTGGCCCCGGTGTATCTGGATCGCCTGGGTGCCACTGATCTGGATGGTCGGGACGAGCGCGGTGCGGGAGCGACCGATCCACACGTGGACCGGCTTCTGCATGATCCGCCGGGCGGCGCCCAGGTACAGCGGGTGGGTGACGACCGGCGTCAGTCGGGCGGTACGGGCGAAGATCGAGGAAACCCGCCGGGTGCGGGTGCCGTTGTACCAGTCACCGCTGTAGCCGCGGGCGTCCAGGTGCGGACCGAGGTCCTCCCACAGTCCCCGCAGGGTGGCGGCGTCGGCGAGGTTCTCGACGATCACCCCCCCGTCCCGTTCGAGAATGCCGACGACCTCGTCGAGCTCGGTGTCGGGCGCCACTCGCTGCAGCCCGGTCATCGTTCCTCCGTCTCGTCGTGCGCTTCGTGGCGGGTGGTGGTCCCTCAGCTGTCGCGGTGGTTGCCGGCCCCGGCGGTCACCAGACGCCGGAGGCCCGACAGGTCCGGGTCCTCCTCGAAGATGTCGCCGACCTCGAGCCGGACGTCGAGCTCGTCCTCGATGCGCGAGACCATGAGGGTGGCGGAGATGGATTCGCCACCCGCCTCGAAGAACGTGACCTCCCCGCTCCCGGCGTCCTCCCCGAGAACTTCCGTCCAGATCATCGCCAGCGTCCGGTCGACTGCCGCCACGTCGGTGCTCATGAGCGCTCCTTCCTCTTCCGTCGAGCCGCCCACCGGGCGGGCGCTGGCAGCTTCACACCCGTGGGAGGGGCCGGGCATCTCCTGGAT
>NZ_VKHT01000124.1 GCF_014141535.1 Streptomyces alkaliphilus
GGGCGGGCCCCTCCCCGGAGCGGGTGCGCCGGGGAGGCGGTACCGCCGCCCCGGCACCCGTGGCGGTCACGGGGCGGGCCGTCCCGGTGGGGGCCGCCGATCAGTCGCCGACGATGGTGGTCAGGAACTCCCCGGTCCAGGACAGCAGTTCACGGCCGATCACCGGCTTGCCGCCCACCCGTGCCGTCATGGGACGCGGTACCAGCACCTGGCCCGTCGCCGGCTTGATCAGGGTCCCCGGGTACAGCCGCTTGAGCCGCAGTTCCCGTGATTCCGCCAACTCCACGGGCGCGAACCGCACCTTGTTGCCCTGGAGGGTGATCTCGGTGACCCCGCAGGAGCGGGCCGACATCCGCAGCCCCGCGACCAGCAGCAGGTTCTCCACCGGCTCGGGCAGCTTGCCGTAGCGGTCGGTCAACTCCTCCCGGACCGCCGCGATGTCCTCCTCGGTGGTCGCCGCCGCGATGGCCCGGTACGCCTGGAGGCGCAGCCGCTCCCCCGGCGCGTACTCGTGCGGGACGTGCGCGTCCACCGGCAGCTCGATCCGCACCTCCGCCGGCGGCTCCTCGGCCGTGCCCTCACCGCCGGCCTCCAGCGAGGCCCGGTAGTCGGCCACCGCCTCGCCGACCATCCGCACGTACAGGTCGAAGCCGACGCCGGCGATGTGCCCGGACTGCTCGGCGCCCAGCAGATTGCCGGCGCCCCGGATCTCCAGGTCCTTCATCGCCACGTACATGCCCGCGCCCATCTCGGTGTGCTGCGCGATGGTCGCCAGCCGCTCGTGGGCGGTCTCGGTCAACGGACGCTCGGGCGGGTACAGCAGGTAGGCGTAGCCGCGTTCGCGGCCACGGCCGACCCGACCGCGCAACTGGTGCAGCTGGGAGAGTCCGAAGGTGTCGCCGCGCTCCACGATCAGGGTGTTGGCGTTGGAGATGTCGATGCCGGACTCCACGATCGTGGTGGAGACCAGCACGTCGAACCGCTTCTCCCAGAAGTCCACCACCACCCGCTCCAGCGCCTGCTCGGACATCTGGCCGTGCGCGATGGCGATGCGGGCCTCGGGCACGATGCGGCGGAGCCGGGAGGCCGCCCGGTCGATCGACTCCACCCGGTTGTGGATGTAGAAGACCTGTCCCTCGCGCAGCAGTTCGCGACGGATCGCCGCGCCGATCTGCTTCTCGTCGTACGGGCCGACGAAGGTCAGCACCGGGTGCCGCTCCTCGGGCGGGGTGGTGATGGTGGACATCTCCCGGATGCCGGTGACCGCCATCTCCAGGGTGCGCGGGATCGGCGTCGCGGACATGGTGAGCACGTCCACGTTGGCCCGCAGCTTCTTCAACTGCTCCTTGTGCTCGACGCCGAAGCGCTGCTCCTCGTCCACGATCACCAGGCCGAGGTCCTTGAAGCGGGTCTCGGAGGAGAACAGCCGGTGGGTGCCGATGACCACGTCCACCGTGCCGCCCCGCAGCCCCTCCAGCACCGCCTTCGACTCGGTGTCGGACTGGAACCGGGACAGCGCCCGCACGGTCACCGGGAACTGCCGGTACCGCTCGGTGAACGTGTTGAAGTGCTGCTGCACCAGCAGCGTGGTCGGCACCAGCACGGCCACCTGTTTGCCGTCCTGCACCGCCTTGAACGCCGCCCGCACCGCGATCTCGGTCTTGCCGTAGCCCACGTCGCCGCAGATCAGGCGGTCCATCGGGACCGACTTCTCCATGTCCTCCTTGACCTCGCCGATGGTGGTCAGCTGGTCGGGGGTCTCGGCGTACGGGAAGGCGTCCTCCAGCTCCCGCTGCCAGGGGGTGTCCGGACCGAAGGTGTGACCGGGGGCCGCCATCCGCGCCGAGTACAGCTTGATCAGGTCGGCGGCGATCTCCCGCACCGCCTTGCGCGCCCTGGCCTTGGTCTTCGCCCAGTCGGCCCCGCCCAGCCGGTGCAGCGAGGGCGCCTCGCCGCCGACGTACCGGGTCACCTGGTCGAGCTGGTCGGTGGGTACGAACAGTCGGTCGCCGGGTTGGCCGCGCTTGGCCGGCGCGTACTCCACCAGCAGGTACTCGCGGGTGGCGCCCTGCACGGTGCGCTGCGCCATCTCCACGTACCGGCCCACGCCGTGCTGCTCGTGGACGATGAAGTCGCCCGGCCGCAGGGTCAGCGGGTCCAGGGTCTTGCGGCGGCGCGCGGGCATCCGCTGCCCCTTGGCCACGCCGCGCTGCCCGGTGAGGTCGGTCTCGGTGAGGACGGCCAGCCGCAGGTCGGGGGCGACGAAGCCGTTCTCCACCGAGCCGCAGGTCACGTGGACCACCGCCGGGTCGATGCCGTCGTCCAGCCCGGGGTCGAAGCGGGCCGCGATCCCCTCCCCGCCCAACACCTCCACGGTCCGTCCGGCCGGACCCTGGCCCTCGGTGAGGTAGACCACCCGCCAGCCGTCGGAGAGCCAGCCCTTGGTGTCGGCGAGGGCGCGGGCGGTGTCGCCGCCGTAGCTCTCCGGCGCCCGCAGACCGGTGCGCAGGGTGTCCCCGCCGGCCGCGACCGGTCCCCCACCGGTGCCGTCGGCGGTCGGGTCGGCGGCGAACGGGGAGATCGACCACCACATCAGGTCCAGCTCGCGGGCCCGCTCGCGCACCTCGGCGATCGAGCGCAGGGAGGCGGCGCCGACGTCGATCGGGGCCTCCCCGCCACCGGCGGTCGCGGCCCAGGACGCGGCCAGGAACTCCTGGCTGGTGGCGACCAGGTCGGCCGCCCGGGTGCGGACCCGCTCGGGGTCGCAGACCACCGCCATCGACTCGGGCGGCAGCACGTCGAGCAGCAGCTCCATCTCGTCCACCAGCACCGGCGCCAGGGACTCCATGCCCTCCACCGCGATGCCCTCGGCGACCTTCCCCAGCAGCTCCTCCAGCTCCGGGTGCTCCTCGGCCAGTGCCGCCGCCCGCTCCCGGACCTGCGGGGTGAGCAGCAGCTCGCGGCAGGGCGGGGCCCACAGGCCGTGCTCGGCGACCTCCAGCGAGCGCTGGTCGGCCACCTTGAACCAGCGGATCTCCTCGATGTCGTCGCCCCAGAACTCCACCCGCAGGGGGTGTTCCTCGGTGGGCGGGAAGACGTCCAGGATGCCGCCGCGCACGGCGAACTCGCCGCGCTTCTCCACCAGCTCCACCCGGCTGTACGCGGCGGCGGACAGGGCCTCGGCGACCTCGGCGGGGTCGGCGGTGCCGCCGGTGCGCAGTGCCACCGGTTCCAGGTCACCCAACCCCTTGACCTGGGGTTGGAGTACCGAGCGGATGGGGGCGACGAGGACCTTCACCGGGCCGGCCGCCGGATCGTCCGCGCTGGGGTGGGCGAGGCGGCGCAGCACGGCCAGGCGGCGGCCGACGGTGTCGGAGCGGGGGGAGAGCCGCTCGTGCGGCAGGGTCTCCCAGGAGGGGAACTCGACCACGCCGTCCGGGGGGAGCAGGGAGCGCAGCGCGGCGGCGAGGTCCTCGGCCTCCCGGCCGGTGGCGGTGACCGCCAACACCGTGCGCTCGGTGCCCCGGGCCAGCGCCGCCACGGCGAAGGGGCGGACGGCGGCGGGACCGACGAGGTCCACGTGCCGCCGGTGGCCGGTCGCCGCGGCCCGGACCGCCTCTTCGAGGGCGGCATCTTCCACGACGGCGTCGAGCAGGCCGTGCAGACTCATGAGGAGACCATCCCGGGTGGGGAGCGGGGGAACACGCGAAAGACCCGACACGTGGAACGGGCCGGGGTTCCCACCCTACGCCCGCCCGCCGAGACCCGGTGTCGCGCGGCGGTGCCGCCGGGGCACGGTCACCGCCGGGCCGCCCGGTCGGGTCATTCGACGATCAGGAAATCGTCGACGTCGAGCTCCACCGGTGGCCCGGCCCCGTCCGTACCGTCCGAGCCGTCGCTCCGGGGGTCCGCGGGGAAGTCGGATCCCATCCGCACCACCTCCGGCACGAGGAACCGCTCCCCCGACGGATACACGGCCCGCGAGCGGTACTCGCCGCCCCGGGGGTCGGAGAACACCACCACCTCGCGCCGCCGTCGGTCCCCCACGACGTACACGGGGACGGCGGCGGCGGCGTAGCTCTGCGGCTTGGTCGTGAGATCGGTGATCCGGTTGCTCGAGGTGATCTCCACGACCATGCGAAAGACCTCGGGGGCACAACAGTTGAAGGCGACCGCGTGCTTGCCGAACCCGACCTCCACCACGGCCAGGTCCGGTACCGCGTAGTCCTCGTCCCCGGTGGGCAACCACAGCCCCACCCCCTGCACCACCTCGGTGCCGTGCCCCTGGAACGGCGCCAGGGCGAAGGTCAGGCGGGTGAGGGAGCGGGCGTGCCCGGAGTCCGGTGGGGGGGTCACGAGAAGGCGTCCTCCGACGATTTCCACGCGGTGACCGGGCAGTGCCTCGTGCAACCCCTCGGCCGCGTCCAGGAGCGGGGTGCCGGCACGGGGGCCGACCACGGTCATCGCCACATCCGGCCTCCTGTCGCGCTCAGGGGTCACCGCACTCACTCCCGATCGTAGGGTCGCTCCGACCTGTTCCTCTCCGATTGTGTCCTCCCTTCGGCGGGCGCGCAGCGGTGTGGCGGGGGCGGCGGTGCCGCGGTGCGGCCGGACCGTCACTCGGTGGCGATGGCCCGCAGGATGTTCATCCGTCCCGCCCGGAAGGCCGGGATCAGCGCGGCCAGCAGACCCACCAGCGCGGACCCGATGAAGACGATCACGATCACGTTGACCGGGATCTCCAGGACGTCGATCCCCTCCAGGGCCATGACCCGCTGCGAGGCCCAGCCCCAGAACAGCCCCAGGGCGACGCCCAGCACCGCCCCGAAGAGCGCGATGACCACCGACTCCAGACGGATCATCCGGCGCAACTGCCGCCGGGAGAGACCGATGGCCCGCATCAGGCCGATCTCCCGGGTGCGCTCGACCACCGACAGCGCCAGGGTGTTGATCACGCCGAGCACCGCGACGATGATCGCCAGCGCCAGCAGGCCGTAGACCATGTTCAGCAGCATGCCGACCTCGCTGCGCACCAGCTCCTTGTAGTCGGCCTGGTCGCGGACCACGACCTGCGGGAACGGCTCCAGGGCCGCCTCCAGCGAGGCCCGGGCCTCGGCCTGCCGCCCCTCCTCGGCGATGGCGAAGAGGCCCCACGGCAGCGGCATCGCCTCCTCGGGGATGAACTCCTCGGCACCGGCGATGCCGATGTAGGCGGCGTCGCCCTCCGTCGCGGCACCGGCCGAGGTGGTGATGGCCCGCACCGTCAGGGTGGTGGTGCCCCCGCCCTGGGTCAGGACCTCGAGTTCGTCACCGAGTTCCACGCCCTGCCGCTCGGCGACGGTGTCGGTGAGCGAGATGCCACCGGGGGCCAGTGCCCCGTCGATGTCACCCTCGGCGACATCGACGGCGAAGACCCGCGGATACGCCTCGTTCACCATGGCCAACCGCTGGTCGAAGGCGTCGTCCCCGCCCCCACCGACGGGGGTGAGTTCGGCGCGGATCTCCCGGTACTCCGAGATCGCCTCCAGGTCGTCGGCGCCCCGGGCCGCCTCGACCGCTTCGGGAATCACCGGCGTGAAGCCCTCGTTCTGCACGATGAAGTCGGCGCCGATGGTCTCGTCGATGGCCTTGTCCGTGGAGGCCACCAGGGAGGCCCCGGCCACCGACAGCGCCGACACCAGCGCGAGTCCGATCATCAGCGCGGAGGCGGTGGCGCCGGTCCGCCGGGGGTTGCGCAGCGCGTTGCGCTCGGCCAACCGGCCGACGGAACCGAAACCGCGCAGCAGCACCGCGCTCAGGCCCCGGATCACCAGCCCGACCAGCGCGGGTGCGGCGAGCACCAGACCGACCAGGGTCAGCGGGATGCCCACACCCAGGAGCTGCCCGGCCGCGCCGGCGGACTCCGTGCCGGTGACGGCGATCAGCGCGGCGACACCGAGCGCCAGCAGCGCGGCGCCGATGGCGGCACGCACCCGCCCCGCCCTCACGTCACCGGGGTTGCCGGCGTCCTGGAGGGCGGCCATCGGGGTGATGCGACCGGCCCGACGGGCGGGAATCCAGGCGGCGATCAGGGTGACCGTGACACCCAGCACGATGCCGGTGACCGGGACCGCCCATCCGACGGTCAGGTCGTCGGTGCTCAGGTTCATGCCGACCGCGCCCAGGATCGCCATCAGCGCGATGGCGATGCCGATGCCGGCGACGAAACCGAGCACGGATCCGACGATCCCCAGCAACAGCGCCTCGACCATCACCGAGCGGTTGACCTGACCGCGCTGCGCGCCGATGGCGCGGAACAGCCCGATCTCCCGGGTTCGCTGGGCGACCAGCATGGTGAAGGTGTTGACGATCAGGAAGATGCCGACCAGCAGGGCGATACCGGCGAAGCCGAGCAGCACCCAACGGATGATGTCGAGGAACTCCCCGAGCGCGTTGCGGTTGTCCTCGGCGTACTGCTCGGCGGTGCGGACCAGGTACTGCTCGCCGTTCACGGCGGAGGCCACCCGGTCACGCATCTCCTCGTCGGACACCGCGTCGGTGGTGTCCACGTAGAAGGCGGTGTAGCCGTCCTCCCCGCCGAGCAGGATCTCCTGCGCGGTGGCGGTGTCGAAGTAGAGCAGGGTGGCGCCGGGGTTGGTGATCCGGAACTCCACGATGCCCGAGACGGTGGCCTCGAAGGACCCGCCGACGCTCAGCAGCCGCAGCTCGTCGCCGACGGCCACCGAGGAGTTCTCGGCGGTCTGCGAGTCCACCATCACCTCGCCGGAACCCTCGGGGGCCGCGCCCTCGACGATCTCCATGGAGCGCAGCTCGATCGGGGTCCAGTTGGCGACGATGGTGGGCGCGCCGGTGGCGGGGCCGATGTTCTCGTTGTCGGCGTCCACCGCGACGACGCTCTGCGAGTCGAGGTAGCCGGTGACCTCCTCGACGCCGTCGACGCCGCGGAGGGTCTCCACCACCTCGCCGGGCATGGTCTCCGGGCGGCCGGTCATCGCGGGTGTCTGGTCGAAGCCGCCGGAGTCCTCCGCCGTCCCCGGCGTGACCATGACGTTCGAGGCGCTGACGGTGAACAGCCGGTCGAAGGTGGTCTGCATGGTCGCCGTGAAGACGAGCGTGCCGCAGACGAAGGCGACGGAGAGGAGCACCGCCAGCCCGGAGAGGATCATCCTCCCCTTGTGCGCGAAGAAGTTGCGCAGGGATGTCTTCATCACGCTCACGACGTGCGCCCCCGGCCCTCGAAGCCGCGCATGCGGTCCAGCACCTTCTCGGCGGTGGGGGCGGTCATCTCGTCCACGATGGCGCCGTCCGCGAGGAAGAGGATGCGGTCGGCGTACGCCGCGGCGGTGGGGTCGTGGGTGACCATCACGATGGTCTGCCCCAGGTCGTCCACGGAACGGCGCAGGAACTCCAGGATCTCGGTGCCGGCCCGCGAGTCGAGGTTGCCGGTCGGCTCGTCACCGAAGATGATCGCCGGTTTGGAGGCCAGCGCCCGGGCGACCGCGACGCGCTGCTGCTGACCGCCGGAGAGCTGCGCGGGACGGTGGCCGAGCCGGCCGGAGAGACCGACCGTCTCGATGACCTGGTCCACCCACTCCCGGTCCGGCTTCCGGCCCGCGATGTCCATCGGGAGGGTGATGTTCTCCGCCGCGGTGAGGGTGGGCAGCAGGTTGAACGACTGGAAGATGAAGCCGATGTTGTCCCGGCGCAGGCGGGTCAGCTGCCGGTCGTTGAGTCCGGTCAGCTCGGTGTCGCCGACCCACACCCGGCCGGAGGTGACGGAGTCCAGGCCCGCGAGGCAGTGCATGAGGGTGGACTTGCCCGAGCCGGAGGGGCCCATGATGGCGGTGAAGGCGCCGCGCGCGATCTCCACGCTCACCTCGTTCAGCGCGAGGATGCGGGTCTCGCCCTCCCCGTACGCCTTGACGACGCGTTCCGCGCGGGCGGCCGATACCCCACCGGATCCCCCGTCGTCCCCGGCAGTCGTCCGTGTTGCCGCCGCTTCCATGATGTTCTCCCCTGACCGATCTCTCACGTGTTCCTTATCCCACCCCAGAGGCTAGGGTTCCGCGCGTCGTGGCTCATCGCTCCCGGGAGGGAACCCGATGGGGAGGCGGGTCATCACGTGGTCGCAGGATCCCCTAGGGGGCTCTCCCGCAGGATCGACCCCTACGTAGGGGAAGGCGCAAGTCCCCTTCCGGGGTCCCGGGCGGGAGTGCGGGGGTC
>NZ_VKHT01001240.1 GCF_014141535.1 Streptomyces alkaliphilus
CCGTGGTTCCCGCCGGGACCAACGCCCCGCCCCCGCCCTGTGTTCCCCGGCGACGCCCGCGGCCCCGACGGTGTCCGACCCGTCACACCCCGCGGCCCAAGCAGTCACGGAACGGACAACGGGCTTGACGCGTCCCACCCCCGGGGCAGACTTGGCCCGTTACCACCGTCCACGGGGGAGAGCCATGACAGAGCACGCGCAGCCGCCGGCCGACCACACGGGTCGCGCGGTGGGCGCCGGCCGTTACCGGCTGCAGCAGCTGCTCGGCACCGGCGGCATGGCCTCGGTGCACCTGGCGCACGACTCGGTCCTGGACCGACAGGTCGCCGTCAAGACGATGCACGGGGACCTCGGCCGGGAGGACTCCTTCCGCGAGCGCTTCAAGCGCGAGGCGCAGTCCGTGGCGAAGCTGACCCACACCAACATCGTGTCGGTCTTCGACACCGGTGAGGACGTCATCGACGGGCAGCCGGTGCCGTACATCGTCATGGAGTACGTCGACGGTCGCCCGCTGCGCAACGAACTGGACGAGGACATCGCCCGGTACGGCGCGATGCCCGCCGACAAGGCGCTGCACGTCACCATGGACGTCTGCGCCGCCCTGGACATCTCGCACGAGATGGGCCTGGTCCACCGGGACATCAAGCCCGGCAACGTCATGCTGAGCCGGCGCGGCGGCGTGAAGGTGATGGACTTCGGCATCGCCCGCGCCATGCAGTCCGGCGTGACCGCGATGACCCAGACCGGCATGGTCGTGGGCACCCCGCAGTACCTGTCGCCCGAGCAGGCGCTCGGCCGGGGCGTGGACGCCCGCTCCGACCTGTACTCCGTCGGCATCATGCTCTTCGAACTGCTCACCGGCCGGCTGCCGTTCGACGCGGACTCACCCCTGGCGATCGCCTACGCCCACGTGCAGGAGGAGCCGCCGGCCCCCTCCACCATCAACGCCTCGGTCCCCCCGGCGCTGGACGCCCTGGTCGCCCGGGCCCTGCGCAAGAACCCCAACGAGCGCTTCCAGTCGGCCGAGGAGTTCCGCCGCGCCTGCGAGGAGGCGCGCTCCGCTCTGACCGGCGCGGCCCCCCGCATCACCGGGGCCGCCCCGCCACCCAGCGGCTCGGCGGTCTCGCAGGCCGTCTTCCCGGAGTACGGCTCGGCGGCGCCCTCGCCCTACGGCACACCGGCCCCGGCCGGCGCCTACGGCTACCCGCACGCCGGGCACGGCGCCCCGACCGCCCCGCCGCACGGGGGCGTGTCCACCC
>NZ_VKHT01001241.1 GCF_014141535.1 Streptomyces alkaliphilus
GGACCCGGGCGTCGGGTGGGCCGCCGGGTGCGAGGGAAACCGGGCGGGGTGATCTTTTTTCTGCCCGAGTGAACCGAGGCGGGCGCCGAACGGGCATCGATGATGGCCGAACGGGCACACCCCCCGGGGGGCACCGGGGCTTCCCTCCCGGTGCGGGCGGGGTCACGGCGAGGAGAAGCGGGCACAAACGGGCACCATCGATCCGGTTACGTCCCTGGTGGCCCGCTGTTCGGGCAGGTAGAAACGCATGCACCGGCCCGAACGGGCACGGAGGTGGTACCCGGGGACCGAGCGGCGGACGCGTCGACGGAGCCCCGGGAGCCCCGGAGTCCGACCATCCGAAAGACCCGAGGACCTCGAAGGAGAGGTGATCGCCCCGTGAAGGCGGAGGAGCGGCAGCGGGAGATCCTCACCGCCGCCCGCAACGCGGGCTCGGTGGACGTGGCCGGCCTGGCCGAGAGCCTCGGGGTCGCCCGCGAGACCATCCGCCGCGACCTCCGACTGCTCGAGGACCACGGGTTGATGCGCCGCACCCACGGTGGCGCCTATCCGGTGGAGAGCGCGGGATTCGAGACGACCCTGGCCTTCCGCACCACCATGCAGGTCCCCGAGAAACGCCGGATCGCCTCCGCCGCCGCCGACCTCCTCGGCGACGCCGAGACGGTCTTCGTCGACGAGGGTTTCACCCCCCAACTGGTCGCCGAAGCCCTGCCCGTGGACCGCCCCCTGACCATCGTCACCGCATCCCTGGCCACCGCCGGGGCGCTCGCCGACCGCGACGACCGCTTCACCGTGCTGCTGCTCGGCGGACGGGTGCGCGGCGGCACCCTCGCCACCGTCGACCACTGGGCGGTGAGGATGCTCTCCGGGCTGGTCATCGACCTCGCCTACATCGGAGCCAACGGCATCTCCCGCGAGTACGGCCTCACCACCCCCAACCCGGGGGTCGGCGAGGTCAAGGCGCAGGCCGTGCGCTCCTCCCGACGCCGCGTCTTCATCGGTGTGCACACCAAGTTCGCGGCGGTCAGCTTCTCCCGCTTCGCGGAGGTCTCGGATTTCGAGACGATCGTGACCACCACCGGTCTGCCCGCCGCCGAGGCCCACCGCTACTCGCTCCTGGGGCCGCAGGTGCTCCGCGTCTGACCCACCCGCCGCCCGGTGTCCCCGCTGCCCGGCGTTCCACCGCGCCCCGCACGGCGGCGTGGCCCCCATATCGACGTACAAAACCCCATATGGACGGGTTGATCCCGCTTCGCCGT
>NZ_VKHT01001242.1 GCF_014141535.1 Streptomyces alkaliphilus
GGTGGGCACCTTCGCGGTGCAACTGGCCAAGGCGTTCGGGGCGGAGGTCACCGCCGTCTGCGGACCGACCAAGGCGGACACCGTCCGCTCGCTCGGCGCCGACCACGTCATCGACCACACCCGCGAGGACTTCACCGACGGCACCCGGCGGTACGACGTCATCCTCGACGCGGCGGGCCACCGCCCGCTCCACCGGCTACGGCGGGTCCTGGCGCCCCGGGGGCGGCTGGTCATCGTCGGGGCCGAGACGGGCGGGAAGTGGCTCGGTGGGCTCGATCGCCCGCTGCGCGCCGCGATGCTCTCACCGCTGACCCGACAGCGGTTGGGCGGGCTGGTCGCCGTGGACCGGGTGGAGGATCTGGAGTACCTGACCGGCCTCATCGAGGCGGGGAAGGTCACCCCGGTCATCGGACGGTCCCACCCCCTGGCCGAAACCGCCGAGGCACTGAGGTACCTCGGCACCGGCCACGCCCTGGGCAAGGTCGTCGTCACCGTCTGATCCCGCCCCCGACGCGCCGGAGCGTCCGACCCCGGTGGGGGGCCGGACGCTCCGACACGATCGCGACCCGGGTTGTGAGGGGCCGCGTGCCAGGGCTCAGCCCTGCTTGGTCTCCCAGAAGATCTTGTCGACCTGGGCGATGTAATCCAGGGCCTTCTGACCGGTCGCCGGGTCGGTGGACCCCTTGGCGGCGCTGAGGGCCTTGAGGGTGTCGTTCACCAGCTGGTGCAGCTCCGGGTACTTCTCGAAGTGCGGGGGCTTGAAGTAGTCGCTCCACAGCACGGAGATGTGGTGCTTGGCCAGCTCGGCGCGCTCCTCCTTGATGGTGGTGGCGCGGGCCCGGAAGTGCGGGTCGTCGTTGGCCTGGTACTTCTCCTGGATGGCCTTGACGGACTCGGCCTCGACCCGGGCCTGGGCGGGGTCGTAGACGCCGCAGGGCAGGTCGCAGTGGGCGCTGACCTCGACCGTGCGGGCGAAGAGACGGGAGAGCATGGGCGTCCTTCCCTTCCTCGTGATCATCGTGATCGTCTTCTCACGTGGGAGGTTACTCCGTGCGGCGGCGTATTTCCCGACCGGACCCGGTGCGGGCCGTCGGATCGGTCCAAAGTCGGAGGACCCGGGGCCCGGGCGGACCGGGACCGGCGCGTCGTGATCGGGACCCGGTGGTCGGGGTAGCGTCACGGGGGAAGGACGGCGGCGGACCGGCGGTTTCACGCGCGCGGGAGGAGCGAGGGCGATGGGTGGGGGCGACGCTCGGGG
>NZ_VKHT01001243.1 GCF_014141535.1 Streptomyces alkaliphilus
GTGTCGGTGTCCACGGCGAGTCCGCCGGGGATCCGCCGGACCGCCCGCGCGGTCACCGGTCGTCGGACGGGCAGTTCGTACCGCTCCTCGTAGTCGGTGAGGTATTTCACCGCGTGATCGGCCCCGGGGTACTCCTGGCCCGGCTCCGGCGGCATGGGCCGGCCGGGCAACGAGGAGTGCTCGGCGGGAGAGAACAGTCGCAGTGAGGGCCAGAACCGGCGCCATGCCCCACCGGGCCGCCCGGCGGCGTCCAGGATGAGGAAGCGCAGGCCGTGGCGGCGCAGGTGATAGCCGACCGCGAGGCCGGCCTGCCCCCCGCCGATGACCAGGGCATCGAGGTCCGCCGGGTCGGGCGAACCGGCGCTGTCGATGGGCACCCCGTCACCTCCTCCCATCGGTGGGCCCCGTCACCCCTCCCCATGGACACGTCGCACGGAAACGTCCCGTCGGCATCCCCCGGGGTGGGTGCCCGCCGACACTCTCACGGACGCGTCTCCCATCCCCTCCCGGGAGCGGCCCGGGGAACCGGCCCCGGGCCGGACCGACCGTCAACACACGGGGCTCGCAGGGGAGACCGGGGAAATCGTCACTCCTTCTCCTCCCCCGCGCGGCAGTCCGACCGGACGTCCCGATACCCCGCCGTCACGCACCCCGGGTACCGAACGGGACCGGACGGCGGAGGCGACCGGAAGAGATTCACCCCACGGGGGGTACTTGCTCTCCCGATGGTGGACTTTGGGGCATTTCAAGGTGATTTCGAACCTGTCGCGGCAAATACTCAAATCGTCCTCATTCCGGAGGATCACGACAGGAGAGCATCAATGCGTACTTCCTTCAAGATGGTGGCCGCGGCCGCCGCCGCCACCGCCATGCTCGGCGCCTCCGCCGCCACCGCGAGCGCCTACGGCAAGGACGCCGGTGACACCACCATCCTGGCCAACGTCTGTGGCAACACCGCCCAGGGCGCCGACGTCGACAACAAGGGCTTCCTGGCCGGCGTCCTGAGCCAGCAGTCCAACAGCACCACGCTGTGCCAGCTGGGCAACGACAACTTCGCCGTCAACACCAGCGTCTTCCAGCCCGTGGTGATCACGTTCGACTGATCGGACCCACTCGGTTCCGAGACCCGAACCCGCGGCCCGGGGCGGACCACCCGCCCCCGGGCCCAACGGGATGAGGGACATCGAGGGGAGAGGCGTGCCCGGCACCCCGGGCGCGGCTCTCCCCTCTCCCGTGTCCGCCCCTCCCGCGCGC
>NZ_VKHT01001244.1 GCF_014141535.1 Streptomyces alkaliphilus
GTGTTGGCCAAGTACGACGACCGGGAGATCGTGCTGGTCTCCTCCGGCGCCATCGCCGCCGGTCTGGCCCCCCTCGGCCTGACCCGCCGCCCCGGTGACCTGGCCCGTCAGCAGGCGGCGGCCAGCGTCGGGCAGGGGCTGCTGCTGGCCCGGTACACCGCGTCCTTCGCGCGGTACGGCCGCCGGGTGGGCCAGGTGCTGCTGACCACCCACGACACCAGTCGGCGCGCGCACTACCGCAACGCCTTCCGCACCCTGGAGCAGTTGCTCGCGATGGGCGCGGTGCCGGTGGTCAACGAGAACGACACGGTCGCCACGGACGAGATCCGCTTCGGTGACAACGACCGGCTCGCGGCCCTGGTGGCCCACCTGGTCCGTGCCGACCTGCTGGTGCTGCTCTCGGACGTGGCGGGCCTGTACGACGGCGACCCCCGCCGTCCCGGCACCCGGCTGATCCCGGAGGTGACCGGCCCCGCCGAGTTGGAGGGCGTTGAGCTGGGCAGCGCGGGCCGGGCCGGGGTGGGGACCGGCGGCATGGTGACGAAGGTGGAGGCGGCGCGGATCGCCACCGGGGGCGGCATCCCGGTGGTGCTGACCTCGGCCGTGCACGCGGCGGACGCCCTGGTGGGGGCGGAGACCGGAACCTGGTTCCACGCCACCGGGCGGCGCAGCGCCGGTCGGTTGCTGTGGCTGGAGCACGCCTCCTCGCCGCGCGGCTCCGTGGCCCTGGACGCGGGGGCGGTGCGGGCGATCGCCGAGCGGGGTGGTTCGCTGTTGCCGGCGGGCATCACGGCGGTGGACGGTGAGTTCTCGGCCGGGGATCCCATCGAACTGAGGGACGAGACCGGGCGGGCGTTCGCCCGGGGCCTGGTCAACTTCGACGCGCGGGAGATTCCCCTGTTGATCGGTCGTTCGACCCGTGAACTCGCCCGGGAGCTCGGTCCGGACTACGAACGCGAGGTGGTCCACCGCGATGACCTCGTGCTCCTCGCTCCGTGAGGGGTGCGCGGGGTGTGTCCTCCCGGGGCGTGTCGCGGGAGCCGGGGGCGCCCCTCGGCCGGAGCGGAAGGGGGCCGTCCGGTGGAGCTTCGTCGATTCGCCCCCGGGTTTCCGGATGAGCCGGCACTTTTGAGGCGGGTTCGTGCGGCACGTCGGGGAGCAGCGCCGCGCCCGTCGCGCACGGACCGGCGCGCGAGCGGCTTGCCGCGCCCCGGAGGTCGGTGGGAAGCGCGCCGGCGGTGGGGTGGGCCGGG
>NZ_VKHT01001245.1 GCF_014141535.1 Streptomyces alkaliphilus
GCGTCCCACCCGTCGCGTACAGGACCATAATGTGGAACGGGAATGACACCACCCCTCGAACAGGCTTACCTTCGGGGGGTGGCACGGCGTCGTGCGCGACACCGGGCTTCCCCTACTCGACAGCTTTCCGGGCACCCCCGGATCTGCGACTTATGCGGGAGGTTGGACGACTGTGGGCGCCTCGACGGCATCGACGGCACACCGTGCGGGGATGGCCTACGGCCTGACCGCCTTCGGCATGTGGGGACTCCTCCCCCTGTACTGGGCGCTGCTGGCGACCACCGGCCCGGCCGAGGTGCTGGCCCACCGGATGCTCTGGTCACTGCCGACCGCCCTGGTGATCCTCGCGGTCGTCGGCCGGTGGACGTGGATACCCGGCCTGCTCCGACAGCCGAAGCGGCTGGCGCTGGTGGCCGTCTCCACCTCGCTGATCACCATCAACTGGTACCTGTTCATCTGGGCGGTCGCCAACGACCGTGTCATCGAGGCGTCCCTGGGCTACTTCATCAACCCGCTGATCACCATCGCCATCGGCGTGCTGCTGCTGCGCGAACGGCTGCGGACGGCGCAGTGGGCGGCGGTGGGCATCGGCCTGCTGGCGGTCGTGGTGATGGGCGTGGCCTACGGCCGGGTGCCGTGGCTGTCCCTGGTCCTCAGCGTCACCTTCGCCCTCTACGGACTGGTCAAGAAGCGCACGGACCTCGACGGTCTGGAGGGCTTCAGCGCCGATGCCGCCCTCCAGTTCCTCCCCGCGCTGGGATTCGTGATCCTGCTGACCGCGCGCGGCGAGTCGAGCTTCGTCGCCGAGGGCGCCGGTCACACCCTGCTGCTGATCGGCAGCGGCCTGGCCACGGCACTGCCGCTGATCTTCTTCGGCGCGGCGGCGGTCCGCGTCCCGCTCTCCACGGTCGGCCTGATGCAGTACATCGCGCCGTCCACCATGTTCCTGCTCGGCCTGCTGGCCTTCGGCGAGGAGATGCCGCCGGAGCGGTGGATCGGCTTCGTGATGGTGTGGACCGCGCTGACCATCCTCACCTGGGACGTGCTGCGGCAGGCCCGCCGCTCGCGGGCCGCCCTGCGGGAGGCCGGGCGGGCAGCCGGGCAGCGGTTGGCCGAGAGCGCCCCGACCGGCCCACCGGAGGCGACCGCCGTGACCGGCGGCATCCCGGCGGCGGCCGACGCGGGCGGGCCGGGAGGTGCCGGGACCGGCCCCGGCTCGGCGGCGCACCGCGGCTGAGGCACGGCGGGGGCG
>NZ_VKHT01001246.1 GCF_014141535.1 Streptomyces alkaliphilus
GGGGCGGCCCGGCCGCCGCGGCCGGCCCCTCCCCCTCGCGGCCATGGGACGTCTGGTGCTGCGCCGGTTCCTGGCCGCCGTGCCGGTCCTGGCCGGCGTCACCCTGGGGGTCTTCGCCATCGCCGCCGCCTCGCCCTTCGACCCCGTCAACGCCTACGCGGGCGGGGACGCGGTCGGAGCCTCCCGGCAGACCCTGGACCAACTGCGGGAGAACCTCGCCGTCGGGGGCACCTTCGTCGAGCAGTGGTGGACCTGGCTGCGCAGCGTGGCGGGAGGGGAACTCGGCCACTCGCAGTCACTGCGCCAACCCGTCTCACAGGTCATCGCGGAGCGCATGGTCTGGTCGGTCGTGCTGTGCGGGACGGCCTTCCTGGTCGCGCTCGTGGTCGGCGTCACCCTCGGCGTCCTCGCCGCCCGACGCACCGGCGGGCTCGTGGACCGCTGCGTCACACCGGTGGCCTACGTCCTGGAGGCGGCTCCCCCCTTCTGGACCGGCCTGTTGGTCATGTGGCTGTTCGCCGTGCAGTGGGGGGTGTTGCCCGCCGGAGGGCTCACCGCTCCCGGTGAGGACACCGTGACCGCCTCCGGGCTGCTGCGCCACCTGGCGCTGCCGGCACTGGTGCTCGCCCTCTCCCAGCTGCCCTGGTTCGTCCTCTACACCCGGCAGGGGGTCGCCGACGCCCTGCACGAGGATCCCGTCCGGGCGGCGCGGGCCCGCGGGTTGGGGGAGCGCACCGTGCTGCTGGGCCACGCCCTGCGGTCCGGACTGTTGCCGGTGCTCACCCTCATCGGCACCCGGGTACCCGAGTTGATCACCGGCGCCCTGCTCATCGAGACGGTGTTCTCCTGGCCCGGCATCGCCTCGGCCACCGTGCGGGCCGCCACCGCGTTGGACTTCCCCCTGTTGGCGGCCCTCACCGTTCTCGGAGCCCTCGCCGTCCTGGCCGGCAATCTGCTGGCCGACCTGCTCTACGGCCTGGCCGATCCCCGGGTCGACCACGACCGCATGTGACCGCCGGCCGCGAACGGATGTGACCCTCACCATGGCCTCCTCCACCGTCCCCGGCGGTGTCCCTCCCGCCGGAACCGATCCGGTACCGTCCGGCGCCGATCCGACCGCCGGCGCGGCCCGCCCCGCCAGGGGCCCCGCCCGGCGGAGCACCCGTACCGTGCGGCTGGTGCTGTCCGTCGGCATCACCGCGACGGCGGTCCTCGCCGTTCTGCTGGTGCCCCTGTTCCTCCCCCTGGAC
>NZ_VKHT01001247.1 GCF_014141535.1 Streptomyces alkaliphilus
CCCCGGAGGTCTCCCGCTCCCCCCGCGTCCCGCTCTCCGGTCGAAAACGTCTCACCATGCGGAACCACGGTGACACGGGGCCCGCCCCCTCCGTACGATCGCGACCATGATGCGACAGGCGGATCTCACCAAGCGACGGGCTGTCGACCTTTGCCGCGTCGCCGCCATGCTCTGTCGCCGCGCCGTCTGACGGCCCCTCCCCGCGTCGCGTGCCGGCGCCCCACCACGGGCACGGCACCCCCGCGCCGCCGTGTCGCCGGGGCCGCGCGCCCGGACTCCACCCGCCCGGCTCCGCCCGGACCCCCGCACGGCCGTCACCGGCCCGGCCCGCCCGACCGGCCCGTCGTTTCCGCACGCACCCGCAGCATCATCAGTCGAAGGAGAGAGTCAGCATGAGCCGTAGTGACGTTCTGGTGGACGCCGACTGGGTCCAGGCCCACCTGGACGACCCGAAGGTCGTCGTCGTGGAGGTGGACGAGGACACCTCGGCCTATGACAAGAACCACATCCGGAACGCCATCCGGATCGACTGGAGGAAGGACCTCCAGGACCCGGTGCGCCGCGACTTCGTCGACCAGGAGGGCTTCGAGAAGCTGCTCTCCGCCAAGGGCATCGCCAACGACGACACCGTCGTCCTGTACGGCGGCAACAACAACTGGTTCGCCGCCTACGCCTACTGGTACTTCAAGCTCTACGGCCACGAGGACGTCCGCCTGCTCGACGGCGGTCGCAAGAAGTGGGAGCTGGACTCCCGCGACCTGGTCGCCGAGGTGGCCGAGCGCCCGGCCACCGAGTACCGGGCCAAGCCGCAGGACACCTCCATCCGCGCCTTCCGCGACGAGGTCGTGGCTGCCATCGGCGCCCAGAACCTGGTCGACGTGCGCTCCCCCGACGAGTTCTCCGGCAAGCTGCTCGCCCCGGCCCACCTGCCGCAGGAGCAGTCGCAGGTCGGCGGCCACATCCCGACCGCCCGCAACATCCCGTGGTCGAAGACCGCCAACGACGACGGCACCTTCCGTTCCGAGGAGGAGCTGACCGAGCTGTACCGCGAGGAGGGCGTGGACCTCGACGGCAAGGACACCATCGCCTACTGCCGCATCGGTGAGCGTTCCGCGCACACCTGGTTCGTGCTGCACGAGCTGCTCGGGCAGCAGAACGTGAAGAACTACGACGGTTCCTGGACCGAGTACGGCTCCCTGGTGGGCGTCCCGGTCGAGACCGGCCCGGCCAAGTGACATCCCGCC
>NZ_VKHT01001248.1 GCF_014141535.1 Streptomyces alkaliphilus
AGAGACAGGGGCGGCAGGGCGCGCGGGCGGGTGAACCACGACGGGTGAAAGCGTCCGTTATGCGGTCGTGACGCAGCGGTGAACGCACGTCCTTCCTTCGGATGGCAGGATTCGGCCATTGGCAACAAGTCGCGGCACTCGAAGACGTGTGCGCGGCTCCCCGTGGAATCACCTCCACACCCGCCCTCGTCACACTCCCCCGCACCATCCCGCAGGAGGACACCGCGATGACCCCCTCTTCCCCTCGTCCGTCCCTCCGCCGACGCCCCCGGCTCCTCGCCGCGAGCGCGCTGGTCACGGCCGGCGTGCTGGTGCTCGGCGCCTGCGGCTCCGACGACGGCGACAACGGCGGCGACGGTGACAACGGCGCCGTGAACACCGACGCGCCCCTGTACGACCAGCTGCCGGAGAGCATCCGGGAGGCCGGGAAGATCACCGTCGGTTCCGACATCGCCTACGCCCCCATCGAGTACTACGACGAGAACAACGAGGTCACCGGCATCGATCCGGCGATCGCCGACGCCATGGCCGAGCAGCTCGGCGTCCCGATGGACTTCGTCAACGGCACTTTCGACGGTCTGGTCCTGGGCATGAACTCCGGCCGCTACGACGTGATCATGTCGGCGATGACCGACACCCGTGAGCGACAGGAGGGCCTGAGCGAGGACGCCGAGGGCGGCGCCGACTTCGTCAACTACTTCGAGGCCGGTTCCGCGCTGCTGGTCGCCGCCGGCAACCCCGAGGGGATCGCCACCCTCGACGACCTGTGCGGCCTGACCGTCGCCTCCCAGCGGGGCACCTCCAACGAGGCGCTGGTCGAGCGGCAGGGGGAGAGCTGTGACGAGCCCATCGAGATGCTCGTCAACGACACCGACGACGAGTCGATCACCCAGCTCCAGAGCGGCCGGGCCCAGGTCGTGGTGACCGACTTCCCGGTCGCCCTCTACAACGCCACCACCGCCCGCGACGGTGAGCTGTTCGAGGTGGTCGGCGAGCAGATCGACGCCGCCCCCTACGGCATCGCGGTTCCCAAGGACAACCCCGAGCTGCGCGATGCCCTGCAGCAGGCCCTCCAGGCGATCATCGACGACGGCACCTACCAGGAGGTGCTCGCCGAGTGGGACGCCGAGACGGGCGCCATCGAGTCGGCCACCGTCAACGCCGGTCAGTGATCCCCCGTCCGTCGGCCCGCCCCACCACGGCCGGCCGGCGGACGGGGGATCACTGACCGGCGTTGACGG
>NZ_VKHT01001249.1 GCF_014141535.1 Streptomyces alkaliphilus
GGTCACCGACCACTGGGTGACCGGCATGGCCTGGGTCCAGCCGGTGAAACCGCCCACCGGACGGGCCCGGCCGAGCTGAAGCCGGATCAACTCGCCGCCGTGCCGGCGGCGTCGCTCGGCGAGCAGGGCCTCCGACTCCAGGGTGACGGTGTTGGCGACCAACCGACCGCCCGGCGGCAGCGCCCGCCAGCAGGCGTCCAGCAGGCCGGAGGCCGTGAGGCCACCGCCGATGAAGATCGCGTCGGGGGTCGGCAGTCCGGCGAGGGCGCCGGGGGCGGTGCCGGTGACCACCCGCAGCCGGGGCACGCCCAGGGTCTCGGCGTTGCGGGCGATGCGGGCGGCCCGACCCGGGTCGCGTTCGACGGTGACGGCGCGGCAGGCGGGGTGGGCGCGCAGCCACTCGACGGCGACGGACCCCGCGCCGCCGCCGATGTCCCACAGCAACTCGCCCGGGGCCGGGGCGAGGGCGGCGAGGGTGACGGCGCGCACGTACCGCTTGGTGAGCTGGCCGTCGTGCTCGTACGCCTCGTCGGGGAGACCGGGGACCAGGCCGAGACGGGGGCCCGGGGCGTCCGGGTCGCGGCGGCACTCCAGGGCGACGACGTTGAGCGGGTCGCCGGGCGGCTCGTCCCACTCGGCGGCGGGCGTGCCGTCGGGGTCGTCGAGCAGGCGCTCACCGGGGCCGCCGAGTTGTTCGAGGAGCCGCACCCGGGTGGATCCGAAGCCACGGTCGCGGAGCAGTTCGACGACCCGGGCGGGGGTGTCGGCGCCCGCCGAGAGCACCAGCACCCGACGGCCCGGGTGCAGGGCGGCGGTCAGCGAGGCGAGGGGACGGCCGACCAGGGTGACCACCTCGGTGTCCTCCACCGGCCACCCCAGGCGGGCGCAGGCCAGGGAGATCGAGGAGGGGTGCGGCAGGACCCGGACGCCCCCGACTCCGAGCTCCTCGACCAGGGCCCGACCGATGCCGAAGTGCATCGGGTCCCCGCTGGCCATGACCGCGATCCGCCGGTCCCGGTGGGCGGCGAGCAGCCGCGGGACGGCCGGGCGCAGGGGCGAGGGCCAGGGGACGCGCTCGCCGGGGCAACCCTCGGGGGCGTCGGCGGGCGGCAGCAGGTCGAGTTGGCGGCGACCGCCGATGATCACCTCGGCGGTGCGCAGCGCCGCGCGGGCGGTGTCGGCGAGGCCGGCGAGGCCGTCGGCGCCGAGGCCGACCACCGTCACGGGGTGGCGCGGGGG
>NZ_VKHT01000125.1 GCF_014141535.1 Streptomyces alkaliphilus
GGGGCCCGGTCGAGGCGTTGGGGGCCCTGCGGGAGGTGATCATCGAGCGATTGCGGCAGGGTTGAGGCCCGTCCCCGGATGGGGGGATCCGCCCCGTCCGGAACTCCCGGGGGCTTCCCGGGGTCCCCCCGGGAAGACAGTTGCCATTTGACAACTGTATCGTGTGGGCAACACTGTGGGGGCGCTCCGACCCGCCGGCCCCGCCGTCGCGGTGCGGGGGTCCCGCCCACCCGTCATTCGGGGCCGGGTCATTCGAGAACAGCGTGGGAGCGATGGAGAGTGCCGAGAAGCCGGGGCTAGGCCGTCCGGGCCCGCCGTCCCGCCGTCGGGGAGGCGTCGTCGGCCGCCCGCACCCCGGCGCCGAGTCCCGCCCCACCGGTCGGGGAGCGTCTTTGTGCTCGCGTTCCCTCGGTCCGTGTCGGATCACCGGAGCGGAGCCGCTGCTCCGTACCGGAAGCCGATCCACCGACGCCGTTTCCCGGTGCGTCCCCCGGGGACTCGCGCACCATCTTCCCCGGCCGTCGGGCCATGCCCTCGCCCCCTTCGCGCTCGACCGGGTCGGCCGGGTCACCGATTCCCGCCCGGTCCGCGCCTGCGGGGCCGAGCGCCGCCCCCTCCCGTCCGGTGGAGCGGAGCCTGGAGACGGATCCACCGTCCACCGCGTCGCGGAACGCCGAGAGCCCCGCCACCAGCGCCCGCTGCTCGGTGGGGGAGAGCGCGGAGATCGCCGACAGCAGGGTCTCCTCCCGGCGAGCCCGCAGATCCCGCAGGTAGGAGCGCCCGTGGGGGGTGAGCCACAGTTCCAATTCGCGCCGACTCGTCGCGCTGGGCATTCTTTCCACGAAGCCCACCGCCTGCAGGCGGTCGCAGAGTCTGCTCACCGACGAGGGGGCCGCCCCCAGAAGTTCGCCCAGGGTGCGCAGGTTGATTCCCTCGTCCCTTTCCAACACGTAGAGCACCCGCAGTTGGGAGGAGGACACCGGAGCGGTGGGCGCGGCATCACGACCCCGCTCCCATAGCATCTCCAACAGTTCGATGACCTCGGACGCCGCTCCGGCGGCGTCGAGGGCTCGACGGTGGGACGATGCTGGATTCACACGCATAACTGTGGCACTCCCGGTAGGCCCTGTCACCCCTGACGCCCGGCCGGCGGCCCTCCTCGCACCATCCGGCATGTTTTCTTGAGAAAGCGGTTGTAACACGGTGGACAGATTCACGGCTGTGGAGCGGGCCCTGCGCAACGCGCCGCCCCACGATCTCCTCGCCGCGGCCCGTGAGGCGCTGGGCCGGCATTACTCGGCCACCGCCATCGAACTGCTCATGGCCGACTACGGAATGAACACGCTTCACCCGCTCGGCGCCCCGCCCTACACATCGGAAACCGTTTCAGCCCACACCGGTGCCCCGGGACGGGCCTTCGGCTCGCAACAACCCTACATCCCCGACGCCGTCGGCTCGGAGGTGGCCACGCTGCACCTTCCGGTCACCGTCCGGGGCGATCGGATGGGAGTGCTGATCCTGTGCCTGCCCGCCGAGGAGTGCTCGGACGAGGTGGTGGCGGAACTCCGGGAGATCTCCGAAATCCTCGGCCACGAGATCGTGGTGGCCGAACGTGACACCGATGTCTATCTCCAGGCCCGTCGCGCCGAGCGGCTCACCCTCGCCGCCGAGATGCAGTGGCAACTTCTGCCCGGTCGTGCCCTGAGCCGGCCCGAGTTCGATCTCGGGGCCCAACTGGAACCGGCCTACGCCATTCACGGCGACAATTTCGACTGGTCCACCTCGGCCGACCACCTCACCCTCACCGTCACCAACGGAATGGGGGAGGGCATCGAGGCTGCCCTTCTCACCAATCTCTCCGTCAACGCCCTGCGCAACGCCCGCCGGGCCGGTCTCGATCTCCAGGACCAGGCGTACATGGCCGATCAGGCCCTGTACGGTCAGCACGGCGGGCGCTTCCACGTCTCGGTGTTGTTGCTGCGCTTCCACCTCGCCACCGGAGAGGTGGAGATCGTCGACGCCGGGTCACCCCGCATGTGGCGCCTGCGCGAGGGCACCGCCGAGCCCGTCGAACTCGAGGCACAGCTGCCGCTGGGCATGTTCGAGGACACCGTCTACGCCGTCCAGCCCTTCAAGGTGCTGCCGGGCGACCGTCTGCTGTTCGTCAGCGACGGTGTCTACGACGTCTCCTCGCCGGTGGGGGAGCGCTACGGGGACAAGGCACTGGCGCGCGCGCTGACCAGCACCCGCCTGCTGCCCCCCTCCCAGGTGCCCCGCGCCATCCTCGGCGAGCTCGCCGGGTACCGGGGGCGCCCGCAGTCCGACGACGACGCCATGATCCTGTGCCTGGACTGGCACGGTCGCCCCGGCCCCGGCCCCGGCCCCGGGAGCGAGGCGGACGGCGAGGCGGACACGGCGGGACCGGCTCAGGGAAGCGCGTCCAGCAGGCCCCGCGCGGCGGCCGGGAAGGTGTCGTTGAGCCGGAATCGGCGGGTGCACACCACGACCAGGGCCGTCCCCGTCCCCGGACGGAATCCCAGGAACGCCTGTTGCCCGCAGGTCGCCCCCGCGTGGAAGAGCACCGGACCCCGGGGGCCCTCCTCGCGAAACCAGGTGACGGTGTGGGTCCGCTCCCCGCGTCGCCCCCGCCGCAGCACCGGCGTGCGCACGGTCTCCAGCGCGGCGGCGGTCACCGGATCGGGCGCCCCCGCCGGGCGCAGGTGCAACTCCAGCAGGCGCAGCAGGGAGACCGGATCCCCGCGCACCGCACCGGCGGCCGGGAAGCCGCCCATGAGCAGCGGCGGCACCGGCGTGACGCCGTCCCGTCCGTGACCGACCGCGTCCACCGGCCCCCGGGAGGGGTCGGTGCCCGGAGCGGGCGCGGTCCCGACGTTCACCACGCCCACCCGGCGCAGAGGTGCCAGGACCCGCTGCTCCAGCGCCCCTTCCCAGGAGGTGTCACAGGCAGCCCCCAGCGCGTGCCCCAGGACCGCCGCGCCCAGGTTGGAGTAGCGCCACCGGCTTCCCGGAGGTCGACGGGAGCGGTGTCGGGCGAAGGCCTCCAGCACCCGCCCGGTCGAATACCCCGCGTAGGGGTTGGTCGTCCGGTGCCGCAGGGCTCCCGGGTACAGGCCGACCGGCAACGGGGGCAGGCCGGAGGTGTGCGTCACCAGGTGCAGGAGGGTGATCGGGTTCGGACGCGGCGTGCCCCCCGGGGTCAGGAGGGCGTGCGCCGGGGTGGACCACCGCACCCGACCGGCGTGCACCATCGCGGCCAGCAGGAGTCCGGTGAGGGTCTTGCCCGCCGATCCGATCTCGTAGCGCAGCACCTCGCGCGACACCGGGGGCGCGGGGGCGGTGCCGCCCGTGCACACGGCCCGCTCCCCGCGCCGGGACCAGGCGACGACCACGTCGGGGGCGTCCACCGCGTCCACCGCCCGGGCCAGCGTCTCCCGCACCCCCGTGTCGGTGGCGGGCACGGGGTGCGCCGGCTTCACCGGATCGGGACGGGGCGACCGCCGCCGGGGAGCCGGCGCGGTGTCCGGTCCGGCGGCACGGCCGGTCTGCGCGGACACGGTCCTCACGCCGGCTCCCCGATCAGCGACCCCATGGCCCTGGAGGTGGCCAGCACGGACGCGAACGCGGCGACCAGGGTGGGGTGGTAGACCTCGTCGAAGATCTCCCGCCCGTCCCCCTCCGGCAGCGGGCCCTGCGCGGGCATCGCCCCGTCCGGTGCCTGGGCGGCGGCGAAGGCCCGCCAGACCTGGTCCTCCAGGGCGGGCCGGGGCAGGCAGGCGTCGACGACCAACAGTTCGCCGAGCAGGTCCCAGTGGCCGATCTCCAGCCAGTCGTCGGTCCACGCGGGAAGCCACCGCGCCAGGTACTCCGCGATATCGGTGGGCAGACCGTCCGGGTTCTCGCCCCAATCGGTGAGGTGGAAGACGGTGTGGGTGATGCCGTATCCGATGTGCAGGCCCACCGTCCAGGGTTCGGGAAGACGTCCCAGCCAGGTCGCCCCCACCGCCTCCCCGGGGTCGATCGAGGCGGGCAGACCGAAGCGCCGTTCGAAGGCCGCCAGACCCAACCGCCGCACCGGCAGCGCCTCCAGCGCCGCCCAACTGTCCAACCGGTGGGTCAATCGGGCGTTCTCCTCCACCTCCGGTGAGGAGTACCCCAACTCGCGGAACGGTACGTAGATCTCGAACGGGATCGGTGACAGCGGCTCCTCCCGCTGCATCCAGGCCAGCAGTCGCCCACCGTCCAACTGCTCCCGCCAGGCATGGTCCAGCAGTTGCCGGGACCGTGCGGCCTGCCGGGAGCCGGCCACCCCTTCCCGGAACAACACCTTGCCGATCAGAGCGAGTTCACCGATCGGCTTGAGCCGGTCGCGAACCTCCCGGTCGGGGGTGTCCGCCTCGGGGCGGGGATGGAAACCGTCGCGGTGCCGGTGCAACCAGGCCACCGCCCGGTCCCCGACACCGTGGATCAGCGCGGGGTCGGCCGGGACGGGGCCCGAACGCGGGTCGGGACGTGCTCCGGGCCGTGGCTCGGGTGGAGGGGTCTCGATCATGTGTCCCGCCCGTTCGGGTCGCCGTGGGATGTTCCGATGAATGTCCCGGGGCGTCCGCCGCCGGGCACGTTCCGGGAGGGGGCCGCGGCCCGCAGCCGGGACGTGGTCAGCGCGGCGGCGAAGGCCGCCGCCAGCGTCGAGTGGTAGCTGTACGCGAAGGTGGTGTCCGGGTCCTCGTCCACCGGACCGGTGCCCTCCTCGGGCAGTGAGCCGTCCGAACGCCGGGCCCGCCCGATGCTCTCCCAGGCCGGCCCCAGGTGCTCCACGTCCGGCGGTCCGGGCAGACTCGCACCGACCGCGAGCAACTCGCAGGTGAGGTCCCACTGGCCGGCCTCGACGCAGGCGTCCAGCCAACAGGGCAGCCACGCCCCCAGGTACGCCTCCAGGTCCTCCGGCATCCGATGGGGGGCCCGTCCCCACTCCGTGATGTGGAAGACGGTGTGGGTCAGGTGGTATCCCGATCCCCGGTCCATCGTCCACGGTTCGGGAAGCCCGCCCAGCCACGTGCGCCGCAGCGCCGGTTCGAACGCCCCGTGCGGGGTCAGTCCGCTGCGTCGTTCGGCGTCCAACACACCCAACCGGCGGTTGGGCTCCTGCTCCGCCAGCCGCCAGGAGCGGGTGGCGCACACCGAGGAGGCGAACTCCTCGAAGCCCGGATGGCGCAGTCCGGCGCCGGCGAAGGCCGCGTAGACCTCCAGCGGGTAGGTGGCCGCGGGCTCCTCCCGGAAAATCCGCAACAGCGTCATGCCCTCGCGCACCTGGCGCCAACAGAAATCGAGCAGTTCGCCCGCCAGGCGATGCACCTCGCCGCTCGGATCGGAGACGCCGAGAATGGATGAGGACAGCTGGGCCAGTTCCCCCACCGGTTTCATGGTCCAATTCGGATCCACATCCGGATCGGTGATGTCGTCGGGGAGTTCGAAACTCGTTGAATGGCGGTGGGTCCATTCGAGTGCCTCGAGCGCCAGGCGATCGGGGAGATAGCTCCTCATGTGCTCTCCGAAACGATTACCGGAATCGGTCTCCGGGTGCTCTTCCGAGGTGCTCCCCGGTCGTTTCCCCCGACGCTCGCCCCACCGGTTTCCCCACCGGTTCCACCGGTGCTCCTCCCGGCGTTCCTCATGACGGGGCACCCTCCCCGCCGCCGGGGTCGGTCGCGCGCATCCACCGCGCGGCATGGGTGTGCAGGGCCACCCGTGGGTCGGCTCCGCCCATGTGCAGGACGAAGTCCAGTCCCGTGTCCAGGCCGAGCGTTCCCGGTGCCCCCCGGACGGCCGCCAACCACCGGCCCGCACCCGCCGCCTGGAACCAGTCGCGGCGGCGCACCGCCCGCACGAACCCGCGCGAGACGTCCAACGAGCGCCGTCGGGCCACCTCCGCCACCGCCGAATCCGCCTCGGGCACGGCCAGGGCCCCGAGCACGGCGAGCTGGTGGGTCAGGCGTTGCCAGGGAGCGGACTCCAGGTCGGAGACGTCCGGTTGGGCGGTGGGCGGAGCCCCCGTCGGCCGCCGCCCGCCCCTGTCGGGGACGCCGTCGGTCGAGGTCAGGCGCAGCACGGTCCGCTCCATCGCCCAGTGGCTCCAGACGGTGGCGGACGAGGCGTCCGGCCCCGGCGGGTAGGTGCGCATCGCCTCCCGGACGAGCGCCAGCACGGGCTCCTCCGGCGGGCGGCGCAGCAGCGTGGTGGGCAGCAGCACGTCGGCTCCCAGCGCGCGGACCGCCGCCACCCGCAGAACGGCCTCGTCACCTCGTACGGCGCCCGCCCCCGCCACGGAGCGGTGGTCCCCGTCCCGCAGGACGGAGACCACCTCCGAAGCAAGGTCGTGGATCGCGCCCGACAATTGCTTCATATCCGCCTCGTCAGCCCTTCTTCGGCCGGGGGGTCGGCGGGGAGAGCAGAAGCGCCCCGGCGAGCAGCAGGAGCGCCGCGCATTCACGGGAGTCACGGAAGACGCCGTCCGCCTCGGTCGGATTCAGCGCGGCCTCGACATCGGTCTCCAGGGTCTTGTGGAGGTCCCGCGTGGTCGACTCGGTGGAAAACATTTTCACCGTCCTATCGGAGGAAGGGTTTGTTGCTTACGACTCAAGTCCAACCCGAGTCGGGGAAGGTCGCAACCGCTCCCGGACGGAATCGTGTCATTGAATTCTGAACATGGAATCCTGGCGCGGGGGAGATTCGATTGAACATCCAACGGAATTTCCCAAAACCGTCCGGTGTCAACGCTTCTGACTCCTTGTCGGTCGGTCGACCGCGTCCTCGGTGCCGGTGGTCGGGAACACCGGTGGCCCCGGCCGTGCCGCGGGCCTCGCCGGTTCTCGCCGGTCCGTCCGGAGCGGATACGAATGGGCGCGGGGGTGATGTGCACCCGGTGCTAATCCTGCACTCAGGGCAAACAATCGGGGTGAACACCCGGGTGAACATCGAGGGCGACACGTGCCGACGTGCCGGGCGCTCCCGGGACCACCCGGCCCGGAACCACGGAGACGGGAAAAGGGAGTGACGATGACCCCACGGGCGGCCTCGCGGGAGGCGGGGAACGGACCGACGGAGCATCCCGGTGGAACGCTGTGGGACACCCGGCGCCGCCGCACCCACCGGGACATCCGCCGCGCGGCCCGCGAACTGGCCCTGGAACGCGGCGTGGCCGCCGTCACCGTGGACGAGATCGCCACCGCCGCCGGGGTCTCCCGCCGCACCTTCTTCAACTACTTCCGGAGCAAGGAGGACGCCCTCCTGGAAGCGCCGCCCGCCCTCGCCCCCGACGCGGTCGAACGCTTCGTGCACGCGGACCTCCCTTTCGGGACCGCCCTCGCCGACCTCCTGCGCGGCCACGCCCGCGACATCGTCCGCGATCCCGACGGCATCGTCACGTCCCACCGCCTCGTGACCGGGAACCCCGAACTGGCGGGCGCGCTGCTGGAGATGTTCGCCGAGGCCGAACGCGCGCTGATCTCGGTGATCGAACGCCGCCTGGCCCGCACCGGTGAGGACATCGACCCCCGCCTGGCCGCGGCCATCACCGGTTGCGTCATGCGCGTGGCCGTCGAACGCCGCGTCGCGACGATCTCCCCCCACGCGGCGGGCACCACCGCCGATCCCGAGACCCTCGTCACCGAGGTGGACCGGGTCCTGGACGGCATGCGAGCCGTCCTCGCCCGCTGAACCACCCCGGATCCCACCGAGGACGCCCCCGCTCCCGCGCACGACCTCGACGGCATACCCCCCCGATGTGTACCGGCGTCGATGGCGGGTGCCGGCCGCCATGTGCACCAGCCTGCTCACCGTCATGCTCGCCAACGGCAGCCTCAACCCGGCACTGCCGTCCCTGAGCACGGACCCGGGTCTGACCACCCTCCAGCAGACCCGGGTCATCGACCTCTGCTCACTGACCTTCGCCGCGCTGCTGTTCACCGCCGCCACAGTCGGCGACCGTTACGGCCGACGCGTCGTCCGGTCCCACAGCCGAGGAGGGTGAGAAGGCCGGGACTCCGGCCTGACCCCGCCGTCACTCCTCAAAGGTGCCCGTCTGTCCGGCAGGGAGGCGGGCACCGTCGTGTGAACGGAGCCCGGCGCGCCGTCGGCCACCGTCACGCGCCGTCCGACCGCCCCCGGTCAAGGGCGGACCCGAGGAA
>NZ_VKHT01001250.1 GCF_014141535.1 Streptomyces alkaliphilus
GCCCACGCCCCCCTGGTCCTGGTGGCACCCCTCCCGGACCGGGTTCCGGCCCCCGGTCGCCCGCTGCCGCAACCGCTCCACGGCCCGGCGTTCTCCTCCTACCCGGCCGAGGACGTGGCCTGGCTGCTCCAGGACCTCTCCGAGGTCCGCCTCGAGGCACCCACCGAGGAACGCGAGGAGGCCATCCAGAGTGGCGGCGCCCACTACGCGGAGTCCCTGCCGCTGGAGTACCAGCCGGATCCGGAGTACCAACAGCTCTTCCACGACGCCCTGGCCGCCTCCGCCCGTCGCGTCGCGCAGGCGGTGGCCACGGTCACCGACACCCTGCTCGTCGAACGCTCCCGCACACGCCCCGACGGCACCACCGCCCGGCCCGTCCTCGCCTCCCTGGCCCGGGCCGGAACCCCGGTGGGGGTCCTGATGCGCCGCTGGGCACGCCTGACCCACGGCGTGGACCTGCCGCACCACACGCTGTCCATCGTCCGGGGGCGGGGCATCGACACCACCGCCCTGCGCTGGCTGGCCGCCCACCACGATCCCGCCGACGTGGTCTTCGTCGACGGCTGGACCGGCAAGGGGGCCATCACCCGGGAACTGGCGGAGGCGCTCGACACCCTCCCCGGGCCCCTGCGCGGTGCCTTCTGCGCCGACCTCGCGGTGCTCGCCGACCCCGGCTCCTGCGTATCGGTCTTCGGCACCCGGGACGACTTCCTCATCCCCTCGGCCTGCCTGAACTCCACCGTCTCCGGCCTGGTCTCCCGCACCGTGCTGCGCGCCGACCTGATCGGCCCCGACGAGTTCCACGGAGCCAAGCACTACCGGGAGCTGGCCGACGCCGACCTCTCGGAGACCTTCCTGGCGGCCGTCGAGGCGCACTTCCCGGAGGTCACCCCCGGCCCCATGGACCCCTCCGTCGACCGCACCCCCACCATGGCCGGATGGCGGGCGGTGGAGCGGATCGGGGAGGAGTACGGCATCGCGGACGTCAACCTGATCAAACCGGGAGTGGGGGAGACCACCCGGGTCCTGCTGCGTCGGGTGCCGTGGCGGATCGTCGCCCGCCGGGACGCCGGACCCGACCTGGACCACATCCGCCTCCTGGCCGACCGACGCGGGGTGCCGATCGAGGAGGTCGACGACCTCCCGTACCGTTGCCTCGGACTCATCCACCCCCAGTACACCAGGGGCGCCACCGGCGCCGACGGAAAGGCCGCCAGGTGACCGTGCCCCCGCTGTC
>NZ_VKHT01001251.1 GCF_014141535.1 Streptomyces alkaliphilus
GTGGGCCCCTCCCCGCTGTCTCCCCGAGCGCCCGTTTCCCCGGCTCGTAGGTTTTCCCGCCGGTCCGGTCCCACATGTCCATCGTTCGATTCGCGGGTCCGAAACCCGCTCCCACACCCCCTGACGGGAGTTCACATGCCAGGCGCCATCCACGCCGAGGGGCTGGTGAAGACCTTCGGCGACGTCCGTGCCCTGGACGGGGTCGACCTCGACGTGCCGGAGGGCACGGTCCTCGGCCTCCTCGGGCCCAACGGCGCGGGGAAGACCACCGCCGTCCGGATTCTCACCACCCTGCTGCACCCCGACAGCGGGCACGCCGAGGTGGCCGGCCTCGATGTCCTCACCCAACCCAACGAGGTGCGCCGCTCGATCGGCCTCTCCGGCCAGTTCGCCGCCGTGGACGAGTACCTCACCGGTCGTGAGAACCTGCGCATGGTCGCCCGCCTCTACCAACTGTCGGCCGCCGACGCCCGCCGTCGCGCCGACGAACTGTTGGAGCGCTTCAACCTCGCCGAGGCCGCCGACCGCATCGCCAAGAACTACTCCGGCGGCATGCGGCGGCGTCTCGACCTGGCCGCCGCCCTGGTGGTCAGCCCGCCCGTGATGTTCATGGACGAGCCCACCACCGGCCTGGACCCGCGCAACCGCCAGGCGCTGTGGGAGGTCATCAAGGAGTTGGTCGCCGGCGGCACCACCCTGCTGCTGACCACCCAGTACCTCGAGGAGGCCGACCACCTCGCCGACAGCATCGCGGTCGTCGACCACGGTCGGATCATCGCCCGGGGCACCTCCGACGAACTCAAGCGCCGCAGCGGCGGGGACGTCGTCGAGGTCATCGTCCGGGACGCGAGCCGAGTGGAGGAGACCCGCGCCGTCCTCACCCGGCTGAGCGACGGCGAGGCCGGCGTCGACACCCACACGCGCCGGCTCACCGTGCCGGCCGTCGGCGGCGCCAAGCTGCTGGTGGAGGTCATCCGGGAACTGGACGCGGCGGGCATCGCGATCGACGACATCGGCCTGCGCCGTCCCACCCTGGACGACGTCTTCATCTCGCTCACCGGCCGCACGGCCGAGGACCCGGACCTCGCCGCCGACGCCGCCGGGGAGGCCGCCGACACCCACCCGCACGGGAAGAACGCCCCGACCGCCCCCGACGGCGGAGCCGCCGGACCGGCCGCCGCCCGTGCCTCCCGGACCACGAACCCCGAGGAGGGCTCGCGATGAGCGCCACCGCAC
>NZ_VKHT01001252.1 GCF_014141535.1 Streptomyces alkaliphilus
GCTCGGGCCCGAGGGGCCCTCCCTGGCCTGGTGGCCACATCTCGCCCTTCCGCAACAACTGCAGCCGACAAGGGACCGGGGTTCGCCAGCCGCGACAGCTCGAGTTCGTATCTGCTTTCCGGGCGGGGGTACAGGTCATCGGGTGGCTTGAGGAAGTCCTGGTGGAGGAGCAACCGACAGGGGTGGGCCGGGCCCGGTTCGCTGCAGCGCCGTGTCCCTGTTCACCGGCTGGTGTCCGGGTCGGACGGTTCCCCGGCAGGGCTCCGGTACGCGGTCAGTGACGGGATACAGCCCCTCAACGAGCAAGTTCGGCACCATCTCTTCTTCCGGTATCAAGGGGGCGGCTCGGGGAGGATAGGGAAAGGCTGGTGCCGGTGGCCGTCGGGCAACGAACCTGCAGCAAGACGCCGACCGGGCATCGCCCGATCTGACGAGGTGGGAACCGGCCCCCGGAGCCTGTGGCGGCACGGCTGTCCAGGCGTCGGTGTTCCCCGGGCCCGATGAAGCCAGAAGGAACCTCCCGGAGCAGGCCCGCCGAAGCGTTCCTCCGGCACATCGTGCTCGGCAACGGCGCATCACGGCGAGAGAAGGGAACCGAAGAGGCATTGTTGCCCCTTCTCCGCAAGAAGTCCTTCCCCGAGCATTCGGGACCAAGTGGGCGTGGCGGCCCGGCAGTGACCCGTCCCACCGCACCATGTCCGTGAGGGGGGAGGAAGACGCGACCTGGCGGCCCCGGCGTCGGCACCGACAACGGCCTTGGTACTGGTGAGCTTGCTTGTTCAACTGTCGTCAGTTCTCTGTGGTGCCCGGCCGGATGGTGACCGTAGGTGGTCTCCGGCGGCGTATCGGCTCCAGGTGCCTCCGGCCTCGGACGCGAGCTTGGCTGTGGTGACCCGGTGATAGCCGAGCGCCTCAGCGATGACCGGCGCGGGCAGTTCCAGAACGTGTTGCCGGATTGCCGCTGTGCGGCCAGCGATGCCGTAGACGGCTGTGGCGGTGGTGAGGGCGTTGGTCCACTGCTGGCTGTGGGCGGTCAGGAGGGCGGTGGCGGTGACCAGGAGCCACAGCAGGGCCGGGTGACCGGCGTCCGGCTGGGGCCGTCGCGTCGTGTTCACAGGTGGACTCCTTTCGTGCCGGTCCCGGGGAGCGGGGGCGGCGCTTCCATCCGCTCACACCTGCCGGGCCGGGATGGGAAAAACCTCGCGGGGCGGGCCGTGGGCCGGTCCGGGCCCCGGG
>NZ_VKHT01001253.1 GCF_014141535.1 Streptomyces alkaliphilus
GGGTTGGGGATGTCGCATCCCTGCACGATCTTCGAGAAGTGGCCGTTGATCCCGCTGGTGGCGGGGGACGGGACGGTCAAGGACTACATTCGTACATTCTTCTGATCTCTGCCGATTTTCGACTCCTCCGAGCCGTGCCCGGGCCCCGCCGGCAGGGTGTCCCGTCGGTGGTTCCCGGGATTCGGGTGACCCCCGGGGGAGGACGGGTTTTCGGCCGGCACGTTCGCGGGACCCCACGCTCCCGGGACCCAGCTCCCGGCACGGTTCGGCCGGCCGGCACGTTCCGGTGCCCGCGGGCGGGGATTGCGGTCCCCGGCCGCGGGCACCGTCGTGTTCGGCCGGCCGTCGCGCCGTCATCCGTTCCGACGCCGGGGTCCGATGCCGCCGGGCGGGTCACGTGCGCCCGGTGTCGGTGACGGCAGCGTGAATTCGACCGGAACCACGCGCTTCCGGGACGCCCTCGGGAAAAAGTTCGCTCCCGGCTGCGACATCCGCGGGGGGCTCGCGCATCTCCATGGTGGGGACGGAGTGCCGGGGCCATCGGGGGCCGGTCGCGGGGGCCGCCCCGACCGGCGGCTCACCGTCGGTCCGGTACCACCCGGCGGCGGAGCGTCATCCGCCGGTGAAGAGAGTGAAGAAGGGGGCAGGGGGACCCATGAGGCAGCGCGACAGGGAGAGTTATCACGAGTTCATCCGCATGCGCAGCGGGCCGCTCTATCGATCGGCCTGTCTGCTGACCGGTGGGGACACCCACCTCGCGGAGGATCTGGTGCAGGAGACCCTCGGGCGGATGTACTCCGCCTGGAGCCGCCGCAGTTGCATCGAGAATCCGGTGGGCTACGCCCAGAAGGTGTTGATACGGGCCCATCTGACACACCGGCGTCGTCGCAGCAGCGGGGAGCGCCCGATGGACGGCCTGCCCGATCACGGGGCCGAGGGGGAGGACACCCCGCTGCGGGTCACCCTCCTGGCCGCCCTCGCCCGTCTCACCCCGGAGGACCGCGCGGTGCTCGTGCTGCGCTTCTGGGAGGACCTGAGCGTCGAGCGGACCGCCGAGGTCATGCGCACCACCCCCTCGGCGGTGCGCAGCCGCAGCGGTCGGGCCCTGACCCGCCTGCGCACCGTGCTCGGCGCCCGCGACATCACCGAACTGACCGCGTGACCCGACACCCCAGGGAGGGCGAGAGACATGAGCGCACACGACGAGCACACCTTCCCCGCCGGAGGCGGGGAG
>NZ_VKHT01001254.1 GCF_014141535.1 Streptomyces alkaliphilus
GGGTTCGCGGGGGGCCGGGGTCAGGTCGCGCACCCGCTCGACGACCCGCCGCAGGTGCTCGGGCGTGGTGCCGCAGCAACCGCCGATCAGGGAGAGGCCGAACTCGCGGACGAACGCCTCGTGGGCGTCGGCCAGCTCGCCCGGGGTCAGCGGGTAGTGGCTGCCGTTCGCGCCCAGCACGGGCAGGCCCGCGTTGGGCATGCAGGACAGCGGAACCCGGGCGTGCCGGGCCAGGTGGCGCAGGTGCTCGCTCATCTCGGCCGGGCCGGTGGCGCAGTTCAGGCCGATCATGTCGATGCCCAGGGGTTCCAGGGCGGTGAGCGCGGCACCGATCTCCGAGCCCAACAGCATGGTGCCGGTCGTCTCGACGGTGACCTGCACGATCAGCGGCAGGTCCAGGCCGGACTCGGTGAGGGCGCGGCGGGAGCCGACCACGGCCGCCTTGGTCTGCAGCAGGTCCTGACTGGTCTCCACCAGCAGGGCGTCGGCACCGCCCTCGATCAGCCCGGCGGCGTTGTCGCGGTAGGCGTCGCGCAGGACCGGATAGGTGGTGTGGCCCAGGGTGGGCAGCTTGGTGCCGGGCCCGATGGAGCCCAGGACCCAGCGGGGCCGTCCGTCGCGCGCGGTGAACCCGTCCGCGACGTCCCGGGCCGCCCGGGCGCCGGCGGCGGACAGCTCGATGATGCGGTGGGGGATGTCGTACTCCGCCAGCGCGCTGTGGTTGGCGCCGAAGGTGTTGGTCTCCACACAGTCGACCCCGGCGTCGAAGTACGCCTCGTGCACGGAGCGGACGATGTCGGGCCGGGTGACGTTGAGGACCTCGTTGCAGCCCTCCAGGTGCTGGAAGTCCTCCATCGAGGGTTCGGCGGCCTGGAGCATGGTTCCCATGCCGCCGTCGGCGACGACGACGCGCTCGGCGAGCGCGGCCCGCAGGGCCGCGGCGCGGCCGGCGGGAGCGGGGGGGACGACGGAGGGTACGGACGAAGCCATGAATGGTCTCCCGGGATGCGACGGCTGTCGGCTTTGCGTCCCGTCGGGACGCACCCGCACAGGGTATCCGCGTCCGCCGGGAAGGGTCGGGGGCGTCCGCCCGCCGGACGTGTCGGGCCGCCTGCGCCCACCCGTGGCGGGGCTCGCGGGGGCCCGGGGAGGGTGCGACGTCGGCATGCGCCGCCCCCGTTCGACAATGCGGAATAGCATGGGGGGTGTTCCGGTCCGAGGGGCCGGGG
>NZ_VKHT01001255.1 GCF_014141535.1 Streptomyces alkaliphilus
CCGCCACCCCGCTCTCCGCGTTGCTGCTGGGCGAGCTGCTGGCCGAGACCGAGCTGCCGGAGGGGGCCTGGAGCGTGCTGCCGGTGCCCAACGAGGCGATGCCGGAACTGGTGCGCGACGAGCGGCTGCCGATCATCTCCTTCACCGGTTCGGCCGCGGTGGGCTGGTCGATCCTGGACTCGGTGCCGCGCAAGCGGGTCACCCTGGAACTGGGCGGCAACGGCGCGGCGATCGTGCTCGCCGACTGGGCCGGTGAGGAGGATCTGGAGTGGGCCGCCCGCCGGATCGCCACCTTCTCCAACTACCAGGGCGGCCAGTCCTGCATCTCGGTGCAGCGCGCGATCGTGCACGAGTCGGTGTACGACCGGCTGCTGCCGCGGCTGGTCGCGGCGGTGGAGGAGCTTCCCACCGGCGATCCGATGGATCCCGCCACGCAGGTGGGACCGCTGATCGACGAGAACGCCGCCCGGCGGGTGGAGTCCTGGGTCGAGGAGGCGGTGGCCGGTGGCGCGAAGCTGCTCACCGGTGGCGGTCGGGATGGTGCCACGGTCGCCCCGGTGGTGTTGGAGAACGTCCCGAAGGACTCGCGGCTCGGCTGCGAGGAGGTCTTCGGCCCGGTGATGTCGGTGACCCGGGTGCGGGACGAGGAGGAGGCGTTCGCCGTCGCCAACGACTCGAAGTACGGCCTCCAGGCGGGCGTGTTCACCCATGACGTGCAGGCGGCGTTCCGGGCCCACCGGGCGCTGGAGGTGGGAGGCGTGGTCATCGGGGACGTGCCCTCCTACCGTGCCGACCAGATGCCCTACGGCGGGGTCAAGGAGTCGGGCGTGGGCCGGGAGGGGGTGCGGTTCGCGATGGAGGACTACACCTACGAGCGGGTCATGGTGCTGACCGGTCTGGAGTTGTGAGGGCGGGCGGAGCGGCGCACACCCCCGCACAGCTGACAATCGTTTTCGTGTAGGCTGCTCGGCATGGCCGTTCCCAAGCGCAAGATGTCCCGCAGCAACACCCGTCACCGTCGGGCGCAGTGGAAGGCGACACCGCCGGATCTGGTGCCGCTGACGATCGAGGGACGCGAGTACCTGGTGCCGCGCAACCTCGTCCCCGCCTACCGACGGGGTCTGCTCACCCCGGAGGACTGAACGGGGGCGCGGTCACCGGGTATCCGGGGGAGGTCCGGTGACCGGGAACGGGGCCGGGCCCGAACGGATCACACCGTTCGGGCC
>NZ_VKHT01001256.1 GCF_014141535.1 Streptomyces alkaliphilus
GGTGCGTGCGGGGTCGGTCGACGGCGGTCACCACGACGCCCCCGGGTGGCTGCGGTGCAGGTGCTGCATCTCGGCGAGCATCCGTCCGAACGGCTCGGTGTGCAGGCCCTGCCGGCCGGCGCCGGCGGTCCAGGCGTCCCGGTCGGGGGCGGCCCCGGCGTCGGGGAGCGCCAGGCGCGCCTCCTCCAGGACGCCGCCCACGCGTCGCAGCCAGGCATCCCGGTGGGCGGTGGGGTCGATCAGGCCGGTGGGCAGGCCGTCGATCGGCTCGAACAGTTCGCCGGTGTACCGCCACAGGGCGTCGACGGCGCTCCGCATCCGGCGGGTGCTCTCCCCGGTGCCGTCGCCCAGGCGGACGGTCCAGGTCGCCGCGTGGTCGCGGTGGTAGGCCAGCTCCGGGAGGGCCTTGGCGGCGACGGCGGCGATCGGGGCGAGCCGTGGATGCTCCCGGTCGGCGCCGGCCAGCTCCGCGTACAGCAGTTCGCGGTGCACGGAGAAGTACAGCTGGCGGGCGATGGTGTGGGCGAAGTCGCCGTTGGGCTGCTCGACCAGTTGGAGGTTGCGGAACTCCCGCTCCTCGCGGCGGAAGGCCAGGGCGTCCTCGTCGCCGACGATCGCGTACAGGTTGCGGGCCTGGCCGAGCAGGTCGAGCGCCAGGTTGGCGAGGGCGACCTCCTCCTCGAGCACGGGGGCGTCGCCGGCCCACTCGGTGAGGCGGTGGGAGAGCACCAGGGCGTCGTCGCCCAGGGCGAGGGCGGCGCGCGCGGTCTCCGCGTCCGCCTCCGGCGCGGCGGTCCCGCCGGGCGCGGTGGGCACGGGGGAGGCGTCGAATGTCGAGGTCACAGGTGACGCACCCCCTCGGGGATGTCGTAGAAGGTGGGGTGCCGGTACGGCTTGTCGGCGGCCGGGGCGAAGAAGGGGTCCTTCTCGTCGGGGGAGGAGGCCGTCACGGCGCGGGCCGGGACCACCCAGATGGAGACTCCCTCGCCGCGCCGGGTGTAGAGGTCGCGGGCGTTGCGCAGCGCCATCTCGGCGTCGGGGGCGTGCAGGCTCCCGGCGTGGGTGTGGGACAGGCCGCGCCGGGGGCGGACGAAGACCTCCCACAGCGGCCAGGGCGCGCCGGTGGGGGTTCCGGCGTCCGTCGGTGTTCCGGCGTCCGTCGGTGTTGCGGTGGGCGCGGCGGTCGGCCGGTCCCCGGGGGGCGTGTCGCTCATGCGTGGGC
>NZ_VKHT01001257.1 GCF_014141535.1 Streptomyces alkaliphilus
GGCGCCGGTGGGGGCGTAGATCTCCAGCCGGGTGCCGTCGGGGTCGGTGAAGAAGATGCCGCCGGACTCGGCCCCCTCGCCGTGCGGAACCACTCCGTCGTGGGCGAACTCCGCGCCCAGTCGGCGCAGCGCCTCGGCGGTGGCCTCCACCTCGGCCATGGTTCCCACCTGGAAGGAGAGGTGGTGCAGGCCGGGGGTGTCGGGCCGGAAGGTGCCCTCGCTCTGCTGCCAGAGGGTGATCATCAGCCGGTCCTCGCGACCGAGGAATGCCCAGCGGCGCTCCCCTCCGCCCTCCTTGCCCTCCGCCATGACCTCGAAGTCGAAGACCTCCCGGTAGAAGGCGAGGGAGCGCGACATGTCGGTGACGTTCAGGCCCACGTGGCCGGTCCGGAGTTCCTGCGCCCTGCCCATGGTCATCACAAGCCTTCGATCGGGGTCGCGCTGCCGTCGCAACCATTGAAAGTGACTTTAGGGGTTAGACGAGATGCGCGTCAACCGGTGATCTCCGCTTGGCCGGTTAGAGTGGGTGAGCAGCCGCCAGTGACGGAAGGACCGGCCCGATGGATCGAGCCCCCGGGATCGACGACCCCCGTCCCCTCACCGGTGAGCCCATGGCCATCGACCTGCTCAACACCCGGTGGGTCGACGCCACCGGCCCCCGGGACCTGCTGGACTCCACCGCCGGACTGGCCGTGTGGCTGAAGGGGTGGTCCACCCGGCTCCCGGCCACCGGCCCGGCGCCGTCCGCCGACCGGGAGACCCTGGAACACCTCCTGCGCGTGCGCGAGGCGTTGGCCGCGCTGGCCGACACGCCCCTCTCCCCCGCACCGGAAGCGATCGCCGAACTCAACGCCGTCCTGGCCCGGGGCCGGGTGCGTCGGAGCCTCACCCCCACCGGGCCGAAGGACGTCATCGAGGTGGACTCCCCGCCCTGGCTACCGGCGTGGACGGCGGCGGAGGACTGGCTCCGGCTGCTGGTGGACCGTCCCGAACGCATCCGCCCCTGCGCCCACCCGGACTGTGTGCTGCACTTCCACGACACGTCCAAGAACGGCACCCGCCGCTGGTGCTCCATGGCGGGGTGCGGCAACCGGGCCAAGGCGCGACGCCATCACGCCCGCAGGCGCCCCGCGAGCGAATAACCCCCGGGAACGCCCCGCGCGGGGCGTTCCCGGGGAACGCGGACGACCTCATCGGGCAGGGCCCCTCCCCCCTGTGCCC
>NZ_VKHT01001258.1 GCF_014141535.1 Streptomyces alkaliphilus
ATGAAAGTATCGTGGGCTCGGAGATTTGTATAGGAGACAGGCCCCCGGCCTCCGCGCGCGGCGGCTCCCTCTCGGCCCGTCTGCCGGTCTTCCCCTGGGACACCCTGGCCGGGGCGAGGAGCACGGCCGAGGCCCACCCCGAGGGTCTGGTGGATCTTTCGGTCGGCACCCCCGTGGACTCCGTGCCCCGGGTGATCCGGCGGACGCTGGCCGAGGCCGCCGACCGGCCCGGCTACCCCACCGTGTGGGGCACCGCGGCGTTGCGCAACGCGATCCTCTCCTGGGCGGAGCGCCGGCTGGGGGCCGGACCGCTCGAGCTGGACCATCCCAACGTGTTGCCGGTGGTCGGCTCCAAGGAACTGGTCGCCTGGCTGCCGATCCAGCTGGGTCTGGGGCCGGGCGACCGGGTGGCCTTCCCCCACCTGGCCTACCCCACCTACGAGGTGGGCGCACGGTTGGCCGGTGCCGAACCGGTGCCCTACGAGGATCCGCTGGAGCTCGACCCGACGGGCCTGCGCCTGTTGTGGCTCAACTCGCCCTCCAACCCCACCGGGCGGGTCCTGGCGCCGGAGCGGCTGCGGACGATCGTGGAGTGGGCGCGCGAGCACGACGTTCTCGTCCTGAGTGACGAGTGCTACCTGGAGCTGGGGTGGGAGACGGATCCCGTCTCGGTGCTCGACCCGGCGGTGTGCGGGGGCGAGGTGGAAGGGCTGATCGCCGTCCACTCGCTCTCCAAGCGCTCCAACCTGGCGGGGTACCGGGCCGCCTTCCTGGTGGGCGACCCCGCCGTGTTGGGTGAGCTGCTGACGATCCGCAAGCACGGCGGCATGATGGTGCCGGCCCCGGTGCAGGCCGCGACGGTGGCGGCGCTCGGGGACGACGAGCACGTGCTCGAACAGCGTGCCCGCTACGCGGCCCGGCGCGAGACGCTGCGCACCGCCCTGACGGGCGCGGGCTTCCGGATCGAGCACAGCGAGGCGTCGCTCTACCTGTGGGCGACCAGGGACGAGCCGGGCCGGGACACCGTGGCGTGGCTGGCCGAACGCGGCATTCTCGTGGCGCCCGGGGAGTTCTACGGCCCGGCCGGGGCGTCCTTCGTCCGGGTGGCCTTCACGGCGACGGACGAGCGGGTCGAGCAGGCGGCGCGCCGCCTGGCCGCCGGCTGAGCGGGGCTTTTCCGGGGAGGGACGTCGCGGGACGCGATCGGCGGCGGGTGGGACG
>NZ_VKHT01001259.1 GCF_014141535.1 Streptomyces alkaliphilus
GGGCGGCACCGAGGAGCGCCGGCCGTGAGGGGCAGGGCCCGGTGGTCGGGAGCGCCGCGGCGGGTGGACGGGCACGGGTGCGCCGGCGGGTACGGCCACGCGCCCGGTTCGGTACGGGTGCCGACGAACCATCGTCCGGCGCCTCACCGTCACCGTCGCCGTCGCCGGGGTCACGGGGCTCCCCCCATCACGCCGAGCCGCACCCGCGGGTCGGTCCACGCCAACAACAGGTCCGAGACCAGGGTGCCGATGACCGTCAGCACGGAGATCACCATGATCAGCGAGCCCGCCAGGTACATGTCCTGTTGTCGCAGGGCGTTGAGCAGCAACGGCCCGATGGTGGGCAGGCCGAGGATCTGTCCGACCACGATGTCGCCGGCGAACAGGCCGGGCAGCACCCACCCGACGGTGGAGATGAAGGGGTTCATCGCGACCCGCAGCGGATAGCGCACCACCAACCGGCGTTCGGGCACCCCGCGCGCCCGGGCGGCGACCACGTAGGGCTTGCGCAGCTCGTCCAGGAGGTTGGCGCGCAGGATGCGGATGAGGCCGGCCATGCCCGCGGTGCCGACCACCACCACGGGCAGCCACAGATGTCGCAGCAGGTCGATGACCTTGCCGAGGTTCCAGGCCGCGTCGCAGAACTCCGGTGAGCACAGGCCGGCCGGCACGTATCCGAACCACCGGAATCCCAGGTACATCAGGACCAGGGCGAGCAGGAAGTTGGGGGTGGCCAGGCCGAGGAAGCCGATGCCGGTGGCCAGGTGGTCGCCGATGGAGTACTGGCGGACGGCGGCGTACACGCCGATGGGGAAGGCCAGCGCCCAGGTGAACAGGAGGGCGGAGACGGCGAGCAGGATGGTGGCGGGGAGCCGTTCGGCGATCAGGGTGGTGACCGGGCGGGTGTACTCGAAGGAGATGCCGAGGTCGCCGCGGAAGACCATGTTGGAGATCCAGTAGCCGTACTGGACGATCAGTGGCCGGTCCAGACCGTACGCGGCCCGGTACTGGGCGATCTCGTCCTCGCCCACCTGGAGGCCCTGCTGGCGGCGGTAGGCGATGAGCGAGGTGACGAAGTCGCCGGGGGGCAGGTTGATGATGACGAAGACGACGACGGAGATGGCGAGGAGCGTGGGCAGGGTCCACAGCAGCCGTCGCAGGATGTAGCTCAGCAACGCCGTGGTCCTCTCCGGGCGTGGGGGCGGGGGGACACAGTG
>NZ_VKHT01000126.1 GCF_014141535.1 Streptomyces alkaliphilus
GGCCGGGCACGGCACCACAGGCACGGCGGACCGGGGGACGGGGCCTCCCCGATGGGCACCGGGCCCCGCGCCGGACCCCCGTCAGGTGCGGTTCAGACGGCGCAACAGCATCGCCGAGGCCACCGGCCGGGCCCCCGCCCTGGCCACTCCGTCCGCCACCTCGCGGTCGGTGGAGACCACGACCACCGGCCGTCCCGGCGGCTCGGCACGGACCAGACGGCGGATCAACTCGTCGGCCGTCTGCTCGGGTGGGCTGAACAACACCCGCACCCCGCGCGGCGAGGCCGGCATCACCGGCGCCGCCAACTCCGCCCCGTCGAAGACGCAGGTCGTCTCCGCCCCGCTGCGGGCGGCGAGCACCGCCAGACCGCTCAGCAGGCGCTGCCGCTGCTTCTCCAGCGGCAGGTGCGGGTAGCCCGTCTTGGTCACGTTGTAGCCGTCCACGACCAGATGGGCCCGGGGCAACGCCAACAACTGGTCCAGCAGGGCGGGGTCGTTCTCCTCCATGGCCCGCGAGGGGATGTCCCCCGGGCCCGCGGTCTCCGGCGAGATCGCCTCGACCGTCTCGGCCGGCAGCACCTCCACCGGTGGCAGCGCCAACTCGCGACTCAACCCGCGGGCCGCCTCGACGACGGTGTCGAGGAGCAGCCGCACCCGCATGTCCTCCAGGCTGCGGCCCTCGCGCGCCGCCCGGCGACTCGACTCCAACGCGGTCTCGGTCTCCGCCAGCCGGGCCCGCAGCCGACGCACCTCGCTCTCCAACCGGCTCCGCTCGGCACGGAGTTCCGCACGCTCGGCGTCCATCACCGCCCGCAGTTTGCGCAGTTCGGCCTCGCCCCGTCGCACGTCGCTGCGGGCGCTGCGCACCTTGCGGTGCAGCGCGTCCCCCTCCCGCCGGGCCTCCTCCAACTCGGTGCGCAGCCGCTCCGTCTCCTCACGGCCCGCGGACCGCGCGTGTTCCGCTTCCGCCCTCAACCGGGCGAGTTCGCGGTCGCGCTGCTCGTCGGCCCGCTCGGCGACCCGCCGACGCTCCTCCCGACCGGCGGTCTCCACCAGTTCGGCCCACCCCGATGGTCGAACCAGATAAGCGGTGGTGGCCACCTCCACCGGGTCGGCCGCCGGCGGCACGACCCCCGCCTCCAGGGCGGCGGTCAGCTCCGGGTGCTCGGCCCGCCAGCGGGAGGCCACCCGGTGCCGGAAGACGGTGTCCTCCTCCACCACGGCCGCGATCGCCGCGGCACCCAGCCGGACCCGACGGGTGGGGGTGAACCGCGCGTACTGTCGCAGGGGAAGCGGGAGCTCGTTGAGGGTGAGGCCGGCGAAGGTGTCGCCGGCCGTGGCGACCACCCGGTGACGGACGCGCTCGGGAAGCAGCGTCGCGGGGGGCGACGCCGCCTCCGGGTCGGTGTCCCCGGTGGGGGACTCCCCGACCGGAACCTCGCGGTCCCCCGGCTCCGACGCGTCGGGGTCGGGGATCCCGGGCCCGGGCGTACCGGCGTCGCGCCCCGGTTCCGCCGGTTCCTCCGGCCCCTCCCCCGTCGTGGATGCGGACACGGCTGCCTCCGCCGGCTCAGGACCCGGCGCCGGGCCGGTCCACCAGCTCGACCTGGTCCACGGCGTCACACCACCGACAGCGCACCGACTCGATGCGCTCGCTCAACACGTCCCGCTCCTCCACCCTGGCCTCCCCCGCGAGGTCGAGGTGGAGGTACTCCACCACCCGGCTGCTGCGGGTGACGTCGAAGCGGGTGAGGTTGCCGCAGAGCGTGCAACGCCAGCGGGTCCCTTCGGTCGGCTGGGGGAGCGCCATCTTCCCGTCCTCTTCCCTGGTCGTTCCGGGTACGGGAGCGGGCCCCCGCACGGCGGCACCGGTCGTCCGGCGCGGTCGCCTTCGTCCCCCGCGTTTCCGCCCCGTCACCCTCGTTCTGTCACCCTACGGCCTGGTGGGCCCCCCGTCCGCCGTGACCCGGGACTAGAGTCGAGGCGTTCTCAGTCCGATACCCCGGGGAGCGCGTGCCGTGATCACCTCGATCGTCCTCATCAAGACCGACGTGGACCGGATTCCGGAGATCGCCGAACGGATCGCCGCCCTGGAGGGGGTGAGCGAGGTCTACTCGGTGACGGGGGCCCACGACCTGATCGCGATGGTCCGGGTCCCGCATCACGACGAGTTGGCCGAGGTCATCCCCGGACGGATCAGCAAGGTGCCCGGCGTGGTCTCCACCGAAACCCACATCGCCTTCCGCGCCTATTCCCGACACGATCTCGAGGCGGCCTTCGCCATCGGCCTGGACTCCTGACGGTCCCCCGGAGCACACCCGAACGGGTGAGCCCCGACCACCGCGCCGGTGAGGGCGGGGGTCGGGGCCCGGCCGTGCCGGTCGACGACCGACGAACGGACCGCGTGACCGGGTCAGCGCTGCGTGACCGCCACCCACCGCTCGAGCGTCTTGCGCGCCGCGCCGGAGTCGATGGCCTCCGCCGCCCGCTCCATGCCGACGGCCAGCCGGGCGGCCAGCGGCTCGCGGGCGGAACCGGGGTCCAGGGCCACCAACGCCGCGGCGGCGTTGAGCAGCACGGCGTCGCGCACCGGGCCCGTCTCCCCGTCCAGCAGCCGCCGGGCGACCCCGGCGTTGTACTCCGCGTCCGCGCCGCGCAGGGCCTCCAGCGGCACCGGCTCGATGCCGACCTCGCGCGGGTCGAAACCCTCCCGGGTGACCGAACCGTCACGCACCACCCAGACGGTCGAGGTACCGGTGACGGTCAGTTCGTCCAGTCCGTCGTCACCCCGGAACACCAGCGCCGAGACACCGCGCTCGGCCAGCACCCCGGCCATGATCGGAGCCATCCGGGCATCGGCGACACCGGTGGCCTGGGCCCCCACCCGGGCGGGGTTGGTCAGCGGCCCGAGGAAGTTGAAGGTGGTGGGCACTCCGAGTTCCCGGCGGGCGGCGGCCACGTGCCGCAGCGCCGGATGGAACTTCACCGCGAAACAGAAACCGATGCCGGCCTCGGCCACCACCTCCGGGACCCGATCGGGGGGCAGGTCCAGGTTGACACCCAGGCGCTCCAGGACGTCCGAGGCGCCGCTGGCGCTGGAGGCGGCACGGTTGCCGTGCTTGACCACCCGGGCGCCGGTGCCGGCGACCACGATCGCCGCCATGGTGGAGATGTTGACCGTCCGGGCCCGGTCACCGCCGGTGCCCACGATGTCCACCGCGGGGCCGGGCACCTCGATGGTCCGGGCGTGCGCGTACATGGCGCGCACCAGCCCGGTCACCTCGGCGACGGTCTCCCCCTTGGCACGCAGCGCCACCGCGAAGCCGGCGATCTGGGCGTCGGTGGCCTCGCCCCGCATGATGCGGTCCATCGCCCAGGCCGCGTCCCCCGTGCTCAGGTCCCGGCCGGCGAGCAGACCGGAGAGCACACCGGGCCAGCTCGGCGCCGCCGGGCCGTGCTCGGGTCCGCCGCCGGTGGGGGTGCCGGGTGTTCCGGGGGTCGCCGTGCTCATGGCTGGGCTCCTGGGAATCGGGGGGAGTGACACGGACACCGGTGCCACCGGTGCCACCGGTGCCACCGGTGGGCGTCCCCGGCCACCGTCCGCGCCGAACGCCCGGGTGGTGTCGCGGGGCCCGGGGCCAGCCTATCGACGCCGGAGCACGCCGAAGCGGCCCCGTCCGGAGACCGGACGGGGCCGCTTCGGCGTGCTCACGGGTTCACGGTCACCCGACTCCCGAGGGGGTCAGTGGTGGCCGTGGCCGCTGGTGATCTCGCGGTACTCCTCGGCGGTGGGCTTGGGAATCTGCCCGCTCGGACCGTAGTACCCGCGGTTTATCCTCACGCGCAGCTTCTCCACCACGCCGACCTTGCGCGGCACGCCGTTCTCGTCGACCGGCGGACCGATCTCGGCGGGCTGCGGCTGGTCGTGCGCGGTGAGCGCGTAGCGCTTCTCGGCGCTCAGCGGCTCGTGCACCTCGATGAACTCACCGTGCGGGAGACGCTTGATGATCCCGGTCTCGCGACCGTGCAGCACCTTCTCGCGGTCCCGGCGCTGCAGGCCGAGGCAGATCCGCCGGGTGATGATGAAGACGACCACCGGCAGCACGAAGAAGGAGATCCGCGTCCACCAGGTGATGGCGTTGATCGACAGGTCGAAGTGGATCGCCCAGATGTCGTTTCCACCGGCGACCAAGGCCACGAAGTACCAGCTCAGCCAGGCCACACCGAACGCGGTCCGGGTGGGGGCGTTGCGCGGGCGCTCCGCGATGTGGTGCTCGCGCTTGTCCTTGGTCACCCAGCCCTCGAAGAACGGGTAGAGGGCGATGACCGCGAAGACCAGGGGGAAGACGATCAGCGGCACCAACAGACCGAGGTTGAGCGTGTAGCCGCCGGGGATGACCATCTCCCAGCCCGGCATCATGCGGACCAACCCCTCGGAGAAGCCGAGGTACCAGTCCGGCTGGGCGTTGGTGGAGATCTGGTCGGGCCGGTACGGCCCCAGCACCCACACCGGGTTGATGCTGGTGGTCGCGGCGATCATCGCGATCACGCCGAAGACCAGGAAGAAGAAGCCACCGGCCTTGGCCATGTAGACCGGGAACAGCGGCATGCCCACGACGTTGTCGTTGGTCCGACCGGGACCGGCGAAGTGGGTGTGCTTGTGGTAGACGACCAGCAGCAGGTGCGCCACCAGCAGACCCAGCATCAGGCCGGGCAGCAGCAGCACGTGGGCCACGAAGAACCGCGGGATGATCAGCGAGCCGGGGAACTCACCGCCGAACACCAGCATCTGCAGCCAGGTGCCGACCACCGGCACCGAGAGGATGGCACCCTCCATGAACCGGATACCGACACCGGAGAGCAGGTCGTCCGGCAGCGAGTAGCCGGTCAGACCGGTCAGGATCGCCAGCACCAGCAGCGCGAAGCCGAACAGCCAGTTGATCTCGCGCGGCTTGCGGAAGGCGCCGGTGAAGAACACCCGCATCATGTGGAAGAAGATGCCGACCACGAACAGCAGCGCCGACCAGTGGTGGATCTCCCGCATCAGCAGGCCGCCGCGGACGTCGAAGCTGATGTTCAGGGTGGAGGCGTAGGCCTCCGACATCAGCACGCCCTGCATCGGAATGTAGGAACCCTCGTACTCGATCTCGGCCATGCTCGGCACGAAGAAGAGCGTGAGGTAGACGCCCGTCAGCAGGAGGATGACGAAGGCGTAGAGGCAGATCTCACCGAGCAGGAAGGACCAGTGGTCGGGGAAGATCTTGCGCATGTTGGACTTGGCCACGGTGTAGACACCGAGGCGGCCGTCCGCCCAGTCGGCGACCTTCTCACCGGCGGGGGCGCCGGATCGGGTCTCCTTCGGAGGGTTGGTTGTGGTACTCATCCACGCTCCCAGAAACTCGGGCCCGGGGGCTCCTCGAAATCGCCCATCGCCGCGAGGTACCCGTCTTCGTTGACCGTGATCCGCAGCTGCGGCAGCGCGTGTCCGGCCGGGCCGAACAGCACCCGGGCGCCGTCGGAGAGGTCGAAGGTCGACTGGTGGCACGGGCAGAGCGCGTGGTGCGTCTGCTGCTCGTACAGCGTCGCCGGGCAACCGATGTGGGTGCAGATCTTGGAGTAGCAGAGGATGCCCTCGTAACCCCAGTCCGCGGACTGCTGGTCCTTGATGTCCTCGGGCTCCAGACGCACCAGCATGACCGCCGCCTTGGCGATCTCCTCGTGGAAGTGGTGGTCGTGGAGGTCCAGCCCCTCGGGCATGGCCTGCACCAGGGACCCGACCACCATGTCCTCCGGCCGCAGCGGCTGGCCGGTGTTCTCGTTGATGATCAGGGTGCCCTCGCCCCACATGGTGCGGCGCAGCGGGGCACCGCCCTCGGGGGAGGGACCGAGGTCGCGCAGCAGGACGATGCCGGACAGCGGCACCAGGGCCAGCGCGCCGACCATCGAGTTGCGGATCATCTTGCGTCGGCCGAAGCCGATGCCCGACTCATCGGTGCCCTTGCGGAAGTCCTCCATCACCGCGGCCTTGACCACGGGCGTGGCCTCTATCGGGTGCCGCTCCTGCGCGCTCTCCTCGTCCGACATCAGGGTGCGGGACCAGTGGACCGCGCCGGCACCGATGCAGAACAGGGCGAGACCCAGGGTCATGCCCAGCGAGAAGTTCAGCGGGCTGACGTTCCCGAACGGCCAGATGTAGGTGATCGCGTCGATCGGGATGAGGGCGTAGGAGAGGATGAACCCCACCGTCGCCAGCATGGAGACCGTGAACAGCAGGGTCACCACGCGCTCGGACCGCTTGGCGGCGCGTTCGTCGAGGTCCTGGATGCGCGGCTTGTGGGCCGGCAGGCCGGGGTCGGCGAACGGGTCGTGCTCCCGGGTCGCCGGGAGGCCGGCCTCGTCGGTCGGCGGGACGGGGTTCTTCCCGTCGTTCACGTCGTCGTGGGATTCGATCTGGCTACTCATGACTTCCTCGCCTTCGCGGTGTGGGCGGCGACCCACACGGCCACGGCGACCAGGAGACCGATGCCGATGGTCCAGGCGAACAGGCCTTCGGCGACGGGTCCGAACCCGCCCAGGCCGAACCCGCCCTCGCTCGGCGACTCGGAGGTGTTGACGGCGGTCAGCCAGGCGATGATGTCGCGCTTCTGCTCGGGCGGCAGCACGGCGTCGGGGAAGCTGGGCATGGCCTGCGGGCCGGTCAGCATCGCCTGGTAGATGTGCTTGGGGTCCACGTCGTGGAGGTTGGGCGCGTACTTCCCGTGGGTCAGGGCGCCACCCTGCCCGGTGAAGTTGTGGCACTGCGAACAGTTGGTGCGGAAGAGCTCACCACCGTGGGCGGCGTTGCCCTCCGAGGGGTCGTACGCGGCCGGCTCGGGCACCCCGGGCCCCGGGCCGAGGGAGGCGATGTACGCGGCGAGCTGCGCGATCTCCTCCTCGGTGTAGATGTTCGGCTTGGTCGGTGCCTGCGGCCCGGGCTGCTGCATCGGCATCCGGCCGGTGGAGACCTGGAAGTCGACGGCGGCGGCGCCCACGCCGACCAGGGTGGGGCCATCGCTGCTGCCCTGCCCGCCGGCACCGTGGCAACTGGCGCAGCCGACGGCGTAGAGCTTCTGGCCCTCCTCGATGGCGATCGAGGTCTCCGAGGCATCGGCCTTGGCTTCACCCGCGGGCGCAAGCGCGGCGTACAGCCCCCCCGTGGCCGCCAGCGCGAAGATGAGGACGACGAACGCCGCCAGCGGATGGCGCCGTCGTGCGGAGAGCTTTTTCACGGATTACCCCGGTGTCAGGATCTTCTGCGTCGGTGAGTGGGACGGGTGTCCGGCTGGGGTCGGCCACGGGGCGAATGGGGCTCGTCGCGTCCGGCGCTCGCACTGCCTTCGTGCACTGCCTTCAGCGCTTTGTCCCGATTTTACCCATACGGGTCGATCCCGGACGCGGCACCCCCTGATCTCCTAGCGGATCAGGTAGATGGTGGCGAAGAGGCCGATCCACACCACGTCCACGAAGTGCCAGTAGTAGGACACGACGATGGCCGAGGTGGCCTGTTCATGGGTGAACCTCTTGGCGGCGTAGGTCCGCGCCAACACGAACAGGAAGGCGATGAGCCCGCCCAGCACGTGGAGGCCGTGGAAGCCGGTGGTCAGGTAGAACACCGAGCCGTAGGGGTCCGACGAGAGCGAGACGCCCTCGTGCACCACCAGCTCGACGTACTCCGTGACCTGGCCGCCGATGAAGACCGACCCCATGATGAAGGTGACGATGAACCACATCCGGAGCTTGACCACGTCACCGCGCTCGGCGGCGAAGACGCCGAGCTGGCAGGTGAGTGAGGAGAGCACCAGGATGGTGGTGTTCGTCGCGGCGAAGGGCAGGTTCAGCGCATTGGCCTGTTCGGACCAGTACTCGGAGCCCATCACCGACCGCAGGGTGAAGTACATCGCGAAGAGGGCCGCGAAGAACATCAACTCGGAGCTCAGCCAGACGACTGTCCCCACGCTGGTGAGGTTCGGCCGGTTGACCGAGGGATGCGCGTGCCCGGTTTCTACTGCTGTTGCTGTCGCCACGCCCGACATTATGTCGGTCGCTTATCCCGCGCTCACCCCCGGGGTCCCGTTCGGTGTGTCCGCGCCCCGGCCGGCTCCGTACGCTGCGCGAACGCGGGCTCCCGGCCGACCGGTTCACCTTCGGCG
>NZ_VKHT01001260.1 GCF_014141535.1 Streptomyces alkaliphilus
CCTCCCGCACCGTCCCGACGCACCGCCCCGAGCGCCCGCCGGGACGGTGCGGCGCACACGAGAACGGAACAGGAATTCCCATGGACACCGACTCCGTCGGCGCCCGGCCGCGCGTCGTCGTGCTCGCCGATTCGGACAGCCGCTGGAAGTGGGCCGCCCTGACGGCCCGCCGGCTGGCGCCGGACCACGCCCTGGACGCCCGCTTCCTGCGGGGCGACAGCGCCCCCTCCCAACGGCAGATCGCCGAGGTGGGGATCGTCCCCGACACCTCCCGGAGCGTGGACTGCGCCGACCTGCTGGAGGATCCGGCCTGCGCCGCCGCCGACCTGCTGGTGCTGGGGGTGACCGGCGGCAGCGTCATGACCGTGCTGCACGGCCTCTCCCTGCGGTGGGCCGACCGGACCCGACGACCGATCGTGGTCACCGGTTACGTCGGCGTCGCCTACGAGAACCAGGTGGACGGCACGATGCTGCGCATCGGCTCGGACGTGGTGCTGGCCAACAGCGCGCACGACGCCGACCTGTTCCGCGAGGTGTACGCGGGGGTGGGCGCCGACCCGGAGGCGATCGTGGAGTCGGCCCTCCCCTATCTGGACGGCGCGCCGTGGGACCCGTCCGCCGCCGGCCGGGACCGGCCCTTCACCGTCTGCTTCGCCGTGCAGCCGTCCGTACCGGTCGAGCGCGCCGACCGGCTCTCCCTGCTGCGGCGCCTGCGGGGCCACGCTCTGCTGCACCCCGACCGCGAGGTGATCGTCAAGCTGCGCAACCGGCCGGACGAGGGGGTGACACACCTCGAACGCCATTCCTACCAGCGGCTGTTCGAGGAGTTGCCGGACCGCCCGGCCAACCTGTCGCTGCGCTACGGCGACATGGGGGAGATCCTCGACCGCACCGACCTGCTGGTGACGGTCAGCTCCACCGCCGCGATGGAAGCGGTGCACCGGGGCATACCGGCGGCGATCATCACCGATCACGGCATCCGCGAGGCACACGGCAACCACTTCTTCGTCGGCTCCGGGCTGCTCGCCTCCTTCACCGACCTGGACTCCGGCGTGGTGCCGAGGGCCGACCCCGGGTGGGCCGCCCGGCACGGCCTGGGCCGCACCGACCCGTGGGAGGAGGCCCGGGCCCGGATCGCCCGGCTGCGCGCCGCCGGCCCGCTGCCGCCGCTGCGCCCCCACTACACGGCCGCCCACCACGCCCCCTACCTGGAGC
>NZ_VKHT01001261.1 GCF_014141535.1 Streptomyces alkaliphilus
GTGTGGTGGAGGCGGTGCGGGAGGCGGCGGACCGTCTCTCAACGGCTCGGGAGGGAGCCCGGGCCCCCGCCGCCGGCGGCGGGGGCGTCGACACCGCCGCGGACGCCGTCGCCGCGGTGCGGCGGGTGGACCGGTTGCTGGAGGATCGGCTGCTGCCCCACGAGTACGCCGAGGAGCACGAGTTGTACCCGGCCCTGGCCGGGGTGCTGGGGGGAGCCGAGGCGACCGCCACGATGAGTCGCGCGCACGCCGAGATCGAGCGGTTGGCACGTCGGGTGCGGACCCATCTGGATCTCCTCGGGCCGGAGGCCGGGGAGTTTCCCCCCGAGCAGGTGGTGGACCTGCGGGCGGTGTTGTACGGGCTGCACACCGTGCTGCGGATGCACTTCGCACAGGAGGAGGAGAGTTACTTCTCCATGATCCCCACCGACCCGGTACCCACCGACCCGGCCTCCCCGGGGCCGGGCCACTGAGCACGGGCGGGGCCATACGGTGCGGCGGGGCCGCCCCGCCCCGTGACACACCGTCGCGTACCCGGGACCCGGAGGTTACGGTGGGCGGCGGGTCGTCGTCCGGTCCATGGCCACCGGACCCGCCCCGACCATCGAGGAGTTCGCATGACGTCGTCCGATGTCCGGCCCACGTGGCGGGGGATGACGGCCGTGATGCGGGAGGTGATCCGAAGTCACCGGGGGCCCTTGTGGCCACTGCTGGTCGCGGTGGCGTTGACGGTGGTGGTGACCGGCCCCGTGCACCGGGCGCGGGTCGAGGCGGAGGCGCGCGCGACCTCCGAGGGCGCGCAGCGTTCGTTGACGGTGTGGGAGGGGCACGCGGCGGAAGGGGAAACCGAGCGCGACGGGGTTCGTGCGGACCTGCTCACCGGGGCACGGCTGGCGGAGATCGCCGAGCTTCCCGGTGTGCGGACGGTGGTGGCCCGGGGGAGCGGTATCGGGGAGGCGTACCCCGTGCCGAGGGCGGGCCGGTGGGTTACGTCGCGCCCGAGTTGGCCGCGGGCTTCCACCTCGCCGAGCGGGGATCGGATGAGCAGGGTTTCGAGAGCGCGCGGGTGGAGGCCACCGGCGTGGACGAGGTGCGACGGCTTCGGGGGGAGCTGTCGGAGGCCGGGTTCCGGGTGGAGCCGACCGAGCGGGAACTGCGGGAGCTCTCCCCACCGATGGAGGTGGCGGTGGTGTGGGGGCGGGTGGCGCCTGTCT
>NZ_VKHT01001262.1 GCF_014141535.1 Streptomyces alkaliphilus
CACCCCGCCCGTCCGGCCGTCGGCCCCGCCAGACAGCGAGAGAACCCCATGACCCTCCGGCTCTCCGGCCTCCACAAGACCTTCGGTGACTTCACCGCCGTCCACCCGCTGGACCTCACCATCCCCGAGGGGTCCTTCTTCGCCCTGCTGGGGGCCTCCGGGTGCGGGAAGACCACCACACTGCGCATGATCGCCGGGTTGGAGGAACCCACCGGCGGCGCCGTCCTGCTCGGCGATCGGGACATCACCGCCCTGCCGCCCCATCGTCGGCCGGTCAACACGGTCTTCCAGAGCTACGCGCTCTTCCCGCATCTGGACGTCTTCGAGAACGTCGCCTTCGGCCTGCGCCGGCGCGGGGAGCGCGACCCGCGCAAACGTGTCGAGGAGATGCTGGAGCTGGTACAGCTCGGCCCGTTGGCCCGGCGCCGGCCCCGACAGCTGTCCGGCGGCCAGCAGCAGCGGGTGGCGCTGGCCCGCGCTCTGATCAACCACCCCCGGGTGCTGTTGCTCGACGAGCCGCTGGGAGCCCTGGACCTGAAGTTGCGCCGGCAGATGCAACTGGAGCTCAAGCGCATCCAGCTCGAGGTCGGCATCACCTTCGTGCACGTCACCCACGATCAGGAGGAGGCCATGTCGATGGCCGACACGGTGGCGGTGATGTACGGCGGTCGGGTGGAGCAGCTCGGTACCCCGGCCGACCTCTACGAGCACCCCCGCAGCACCTTCGTCGCCAACTTCCTGGGGACCTCCAACCTGATCCGTGCCGAGGTCACGGGCACCGCCCCGAACGCCGGGGAGGGCGGAGACCTGATCGAGCTGTCCACCGCCGGTGGCCCCCTGCGGCTCCCCTCCGGCCGGTGCGCGGACGAGCCGCGCACCGGTGATCGACTGCTGGCCGGGGTGCGACCGGAGAAGATCTCCCTGGTCCCCGCCGAGGACGCCCACACCGTGCCGTCCGGCCGCAACCGCCTGACCGGCCGCATCGCCCTCGCCGGCTACCTGGGCGTCTCCCACCAGTACGTCGTGGAGAGCCCGGCCGCCCCCGGTCTGGCGGTCTACCGTCAGAACACCGAACACGACCACCGGCTGACCCCCGGCGCCGAGGTCGTCCTGCACTGGAACCCCGACCACACCTTCGGTCTCGACGCCGACCAGGACATCGAGGCCGGCACCGGGGAGGCCGCCGTATGACCCCGCCCGCCCTCCTGCAC
>NZ_VKHT01001263.1 GCF_014141535.1 Streptomyces alkaliphilus
CGGCCCCGCCGACCGGGCACCCGCCCCTCCACGGACCCGGATTCGCCGCCGACCCCGATGCCACCTACGCCTGGCTGCGCACCGCGGGCCCCGCCCATTTCGTGGAGCTCGCCCCCGGCGTGGAAGCCGTCCTGGTCACCGGCTACGACGCGGCACTCGAAGTGCTTCGCAGCCCGTACTTCAGCAAGGACGCCCGCCGCTGGACCGCGCTGGCACAAGGCCGGATCCGCGCGGACAACGAGGTGGTCCCCATGATGGGGTGGCGCCCGTCCCTGTGGTTCGCCGACGGAGAAGCGCACCTGCGGCTGCGCGCCTCGGTCGATCTGGCACTGAGCCGGATCAACCCCCACCGGCTACGGGCCCACGTCCAGCACACGGCGAACGAACTGATCGACGGGTTCGCGTCCGAGGGGAGCACCGACCTCGTCGCCCGGTACGCCGATCCACTGCCCGCCATGGTTCTCGCCCGACTCCTCGGCTGCCCGGGCCCACTCGGCGCCCGCATGGCCACCGCCTGCCGACAGATGATCGACGCGGAACCCGCCGTCGCCCAGGAAGGCGGACAGAACCTCGCCGCCTGCCTGGCCGAACTCGTCGCCGCCAAACGCTCCGCCCCCGGCGCGGACGTCACCTCCTGGCTGCTGGAGCACCCGAGCGGGCTCTCGGACACGGAAACGGTGCACCAACTCGTCGTGCTCATCGGGGCGGGCAGCGTGCCGCAATCCTCCTGGATCTCGACGGCGACCATGATGCTCCTGGCCGACGACCGCTTCGCCGTCGATCTCACCGGTGGCACCCTCACCGTGGCCGACGCCCTCAACGAAGTGCTGTGGCGGCATTCCCCCCTGGCGAACTTCTCCTTCCTGTACGCCACCCAGCCCTACCCACTGCGCGACCCACGGGGCCGGTTCCTCATCCCCACCGGGGTGCCGGTACTGATCAGCCACGCGGCGGCCAACACCGATCCGACCCGGCCCGCACACCCCGAGCAACGGGTCGCGAACCACTCCCACCTCGCCTTCGGCGCCGGTCGGCACGCCTGCCCCGCCCGGGGCATATCCGGGGTCATCGCCGAGACCGCGATCGAGCTCCTGCTGGACCGGCTGCCCGACATGCAGCTCTCCGTTCCCGGGTCCGCGCTGAGCTGGCGGCCCGGCCCCTTCCACCGCGCCCTGGCCGCCCTCCCCGTGCGCTTCACTTCGGCCC
>NZ_VKHT01001264.1 GCF_014141535.1 Streptomyces alkaliphilus
CCCCTGGACCCCTTCGTCCGGATCGACACCCGCATCAACAACGCCCGCTCCCTCACCGACGACGACCGCACCTTCCTCCTACACCACCTGGCCGACCTGAGAAAGGCCTGGTCAACTCTCCCGGAGGGCCGCCCCGCATGTGTCGTCCACGGAGACGCCCGGGTCGGCAACTGCGTCGTGACCACCGACGGCCGCGCCCACCTCCTGGACTTCGAACGCACAGCCCCGGGCCCTCCCGAGTGGGACCTGACCTCAACCGCCGTCGCGTTCGAGATCTTCGTCCGCATCTCCCCTGAAGCCTTCGAGGCGTACTACACCGCCTACGGCTACGACGTACGCGACTGGGGCGGCTACCCCACCCTCCGCAGCATTCGCGAGCTCCGCGCCACCACCGTCGCCTTCCAGCTCGCCGACCAGGGCACCATCCCCCTCCATCAGGCCCGGTACCGCCTCGCCTGCCTCCGCGGCCACCACGGCCCCCGCCCCTGGGCCTGGGCCTGGACCACCATCGCCTGACACTCTCCGCTCACGCACACAGCCCCGGCTCGGTGATCTCCGACGTACTCGGCTCAATGGCGAGGATGCGGAGCAGGTCGGCGGTGATCACGCGATAGGCGTTGCCGAGCCGGAGCACCTTGACCGGATACCGGCCTCGCTTGGCCAGGGCGTAGCCGGTACTGCGGCCTATCGACAGTGCGCGGTTGGCGGTGTCGAGGTCAATCGCCGCCGGCAGGGCCAGCAGCTCGTCGCGGGTCATGCCTTCACCGGCAGTGGCCATCGTGCTCTCCGATCGTTCGAGGGCTCAGCTGACGCAGAACAGGTATCACGGATGTGGCGACAACACTTTTTTGATGTATGAATTGCACTCATGACAACCGATGACTGGTCCGCGCAGCTCACCGCCCGGGTGGCCGAGCAGATCCGTGCCGCGCGCAAGGCCGCCGGCCTCACCGTGGCGGAGACCGCCGACGCCTGCGCGGCCCTCGGCCTGGCCGTACCGAAGACGACCATCACCAATCTGGAGACCGGCCGTCGTGCCTCGGTCGAGCTGGCCGAGTTCCTGGTCCTCGCCCAGGTGCTCGGAGTCCCCCCGGTCGCCCTGCTCTTCCCACTCGGTTCCGCCTCCACGGTCGAGGTCCTGCCGGGAAGAGAAGTCCCGGTCTGGGACGGCCTCGCCTGGTTCACCGGCGAGACCCCCCTACGGG
>NZ_VKHT01001265.1 GCF_014141535.1 Streptomyces alkaliphilus
CAGGCCGTTGGGCGGGCCGGTCTGGGGTTCGACGCAGACGGCCTCCTCCTGCTCGTCGTAGACCACCACCCACTCGGCGCGGCTGGTGATCCGCAGGCGCAGCAGACCGGGCCACTCCACGGTGACGTCCACGCCGTCGGGCATCCCGAAGCAGTCGTCCCGGGGGCCGGGGACCGGATCGATCCGCTTCCCGGTGGGGATGTGGTCCGGGCCCCGCTCCTCCTGCCAGGCGGGGGCGAAGTCGATCCGCGCCTCGGGTCCGTCCGGGACCGGCCGGCGCAGGAACCACGGGTGCCAACCGGCCTGGCCCGGGAAGGAGTCGCCCGCGGTCTCCACGCCCAGGGCGAGGGTCAGCGAACCGCCGTCCTCCGCGAGCCGCACGGTCTGGGTCACCCGACCGGGCCAGGGCCAGGGGTCGGAGAGGTCCACGACCATCGAGGCGGAGTGCTCGTCCGCGACGGCGGTGTGCCAGCGGCGATGACGCACGGTGCCGTGGATGGCGTGCGGGCCGGCGTCCACCGGGAGCTGGTGCGTCCGGGCACCGTCACGGACCTCACCGTGCCGGGTGCGACCGCACCAGGGCACCATCACGAAGGAACCGAACTTCTCGCCGGGGCGCAGCAGTTCGGTGCCCTTGATGCGCAGGGAGGACAGGCGGGCGCCCTCGTCGGGCAGGACCGTCACCTCGGCGTCACCGGCGGCGAGCCGCACGGCGGTGTCCGGTGGGGCCGGGGCGTCGGCGCCGGGGGCCGACGGGGCCCCGGCGAAGTCTGAACGCGCGTCGGATGTCGTCACCCGCCAAGGATAACGAAAGGGTCTCGAACGGGTGCGCGCACCGGCCCCGTGCCGGGGCGCGCGCCGGGGCCGGTGGCCCGTCCGGCCCGGTGGGGCCGGCGGCGGCCGGGTGGGGTCAGCGGCGGCGGCGCAGGGCCCGGCCGACCAGCACCGCCCCGGCGGCGGCGGCCAGGGCTGCGGCGGGCGCGGCCCAGCGCAGCGTGCCGCGCCCGGTGACCAGGACGCCGGGGCCGGGTTCGGGGGCGTACCGCCCGCGCGGGGGCGCGTGGTCCACCTCCTCGGCGCTGCGGCCGATCATGGTGCGACGGGCGAGGTCGGCCTCGGGGGCGAGCGGGCCGGCGGCCACGAGGTCGGGGCCGGTCACCGGCCCGGGTCCGGACGGCCGGAGGCCCTCCCCGGTGTCCCCGAC
>NZ_VKHT01001266.1 GCF_014141535.1 Streptomyces alkaliphilus
GGTGACGGGCGGGACCGGCGGGGGACCCCGCGGACGCGGCGGGACACGGGTGTCCGGGGGAACGAGGGGCCGCCCCGGACACCCGGCTCACGCCGTCAGTAGCACTCGTTCTTTCCTCGGTGCAGCTTGATGTTGAGCCCGTTGAGCTCGAAGGTCCCGGCCGTGGTGGCCCACGCCGTCTGCTTGACGTTGGTCAGCGTGGCGGCCTCGGCCTGCTGCGCGAAGGACCCGGGGGTGTACTCCCCGGTGGGCTTGGGCCCCTTGGTGGTGTGGCTGGCGCTGACGCCGATGTCGATGTTGGTGAAGGTGGCGTTCGCGTCGAGTTCGGCGAGGTCGATGAAGAGGTTCTTCGCCTTCACCGGCTTCTTCGGGTCGGCCCCCGCCCCCAGCTTGACCGTGACGTCACCGATGGGGGTGGGGACGACCACCGACTGGCAGAGTTTGGTGATGGTGGCCGAGTTGAAGGCCGAGACGGCCACCGGGACGTAGTCGCCGTCGGCCTTCTTGTTGAGCGTTCCGTACTGGACGAAGCCGTCGGTGTTCACCAACCGCTCGGTGGTGACCTTGAAGCTCTGCCCGGAAACCGCGAACGAGGCGGCGAGCGCCCCCTGCGACATGGCGACGCCGATGGCCGCCGAGGCCGCCACGGCGGGCACCATCACCACACCGAACCGCTTCCACCGGGTACCGCCACGAGTCCGAGACCCCATGACTTTCCTCCTCCTGGACGACTTCCCGATCCGGGTGCCGGGGCACGGGAGAGCACCGGTACCGGCTGGGGGAAGAGCGGGGGCCGCCGGGTCGATCCCGGCGGCGGCCACCGGCCGCGCACACGACGGCGCACGACCACACGGAGCACCGATCACCCGTCGGCGGGCGCCCCCGAACCGAGGCCGACGTGTGGCCCTCGTCGGCTGTGCGCCGATGGTGGTGCAGAACACGGACAGGCACAAGAGATTGACTACCGACGAGTAAGAAAAGGGCCCCGGAAGTACACCGACACGCCCTCACCAGTTACCCGGAGCGATGGGCAACCCCCTTCATGTTTCAGCGGATTCACCTCGAAATCCCTCTTAAACACCTTGGGTGCATCGCCACCCGAACACGTAAAGCGACCACTTCGGAGAAAGCCAAGTTTTGGTAAAGCGCGGATCCAGAAAACGCTTTCCCCCCCGTCCCCGCGCGGCCGTCACCACCCGCCGG
>NZ_VKHT01001267.1 GCF_014141535.1 Streptomyces alkaliphilus
GCCCCCAGGCACCCCCTGGTGAGCCTTCCTCCGGTCTGGAAAGGAGCCCTCCTCCTGAACCCGTCGCCCGTGCACCCCCTCACCCCCGCTTGCCACCACCTCGGTTCGATGTGCCGACACAAGCCGGGCGGTCCGGCGGCTACGGTGCCCTCCGCAGCGCGCCGCTCGGGAACACAGAGCCCTCCATCCCCCCGGTCGCGGGCGGGTGGCGCCCGGTGACCGACCCGCAGATCATCCTCACCTACAGCCGTGGCCGAGGGATCGTCGCCATCCCCCACGGCACGAGGTACAAGGCCGCCCACCAATTGCTCACCTCCTGCGGATTCCGCGAGGACGAGAGCGGGGTGCACCACCTGCCGGACGGAGAACCGGACCTCACCCGGGACCGGGTGGCCTCACTGGTCCGTCTCGCGAAGTTCTACCGGGCCGAGGTGACCACCGGCAGCCAGCAGTTCATCGGCGACACCGCCGGAGACATCGCGGCTCTTCTGCCCGGTGAGTGGAAAGCCCGCGTCGAGATCTACTCCAACCCCCACTGGCAGGAGGACCTCGTGCCCTGGCTGTGGGACAGCGGCGAACTCGCCCGAGTCGTCCGGCACGAGCGCGTCCCCTGCGCAGCCGCCCTCACCGACACGGCCTCCGAAACGACCCTGCTGCTCATCGAGCGCCCCGACCGAGAGTCCGGTTATCTGGTCGGCGCGCTCTCCCCCGAGTTCTTCGAGGAGGGCCACGGCGACCGGCACGCCCCACGCGGCATTGCCGTCCCCGGATCGGCCGCTTCGGCGGCCCGGGCCATCACGGACCACTACCTACCCGCCTACCGGCGCGCCGTTCACGATCGGCGGCTGGCATGCGTCGCGGAGGCGCTCGACCGCATCCGCGCCGAGCACGACGACATCGGGGCACCGGTCCCGGAAGAGACGACCGCGAGGCTCCCGGGCCGGGTGTGGGAGGAGTTCCGCTCCGTCATGCGGCACGCTCCCCCTCTCCTGGACCGATGCCGTTCCTCGGCACCCGAGAGCTCTCCGGATGACCGTGTCCTCACCCGGCTGATCGACGCCCTCGTCGACGTGGAGAGTCTGGATGGGGGCACCTCTTCGAAGCCACCGGTACCCGACGCGCTACTTCGGTCGGCCGTCGACGCCTGGCTCACCCACGGCGAAACGTTCCTGCGCCGGGCCCGCGCGGCGGCTCCCCCCACC
>NZ_VKHT01001268.1 GCF_014141535.1 Streptomyces alkaliphilus
CCTGCGACCCCACCGCCACACCGGGGCCGTCCCCGGCCTGACCACCGCGGTGGAGCACCGCCGCCCGCGCGGCCTCGTCGGGATCATCGCCCCCTGGAACTACCCCCTGGAACTCACGGTCGGGGACGCCCTGCCCGCACTGGTCGCCGGCAACGCGCTGCTGATGAAGCCCGACACCGAGACCGCCCTCACCGCCCTGTGGGCCCGCCGGCTGCTCATCGAGGCCGGGCTGCCCCCGGCGGTGTGGCAGATCGTCCTCGGCGCCGGGCCGGTCGTCGGCCCGGCGGTGATCGCCGTCGTGGACCACCTCTCCTTCACCGGCTCCACCCGCACCGGCCGACAGGTCGCCAGGGCCGCCGGCGACCGCCTGATCGGCGTGGACCTCGAACTCGGCGGCAAGAATCCGATGCTCGTCCTCGACGACGCCGACCCCGACCGGGCCGCCGAGGGCGCCGTACGGGCCTGCTTCACCTCCGCCGGCCAACTGTGCGTCTCCATCGAGCGCCTGCTGGTCCACGAGCGGATCGCCGACGCCTTCCTCGAGCGCTTCCTCGCCCGCACCACCGCCCTGCGGATGGGCCCGGGCCTCGACTGGGACATCGACCTCGGCTCGCTCTCCTCCCGCGCCCAACTCGACGTGGTCACCCGGCACGTCACCGACGCCGTCGCCGGCGGCGCCCGGATCCTCACCGGCGGTCGGCCCCGCCCCGATCTCGGGCCCTGGTTCCACGAACCCACCGTTTTGGAGGGCGTCACCCCCGACATGGAGATGCACGCCGAGGAGACCTTCGGGCCGGTCGTCGCCGTCCACCGCTTCGCCGACGACGAGGAGGCGCTGCGCCTGGCCGACGCCGGCTCCTACGGTCTGAACGCCTCGGTGTGGAGCCGCGACATCCGCCGCGCCGGGGCCATCGCCGCCCGCCTGCGCACCGGCACCGTCAACATCAACGAGGGCTACGGCGCCGCCTACGGCAGCGTCCGTGCCCCCATGGGTGGCATGGGCGACTCCGGGATAGGCCGCCGGCACGGCGCCGAGGGCCTCCTGCGCTTCACCGAGGCCCAGACCGTGGCCCGGCAGCGCCTGCTGCCGTTGGGACCCGCCCTCGGCATGGACAACCGCGCCCACGCCGTCCTGATGACCCGCGCGCTGCGGGTCATGAAGCGGATCGGCATGAGCTGATCCCCCCGGGCCGACCCGACCC
>NZ_VKHT01001269.1 GCF_014141535.1 Streptomyces alkaliphilus
CTCCCGCCCTTCCCCTGGTCGCCGACCCGGCCGAGGTCGCCCCGACGCTGATGGGAACCCGGCAGGCCACGCTCGACCCGGTCCGCTGGGACGCCCTGCGCGAGCACTGCGCGGCGCACGGGGTCACGCCCTCCGCCGCGATGTTCGCCGCGTTCGGGGTCGCGATCTCCCGGGCCTGCGGACACCGACGATTCCTGCTGAACACCCTGCAGCTGAACCGGCTGCCGCTGCACCCCGACGTGCCGCGTCTGGTGGGGGCCTTCTCCTCCACGACGCTCGTGCCGGTGGATCTCCCGGCCGCCCCGACCTTCGCCGAACTGGCGAGGATCGCGCAGCGGGACATGGGCGAGGCCATGGCCCACAACCTGGTGACCGGGGTCGAGGTGTCCCGTGAGCTGGGGCGGCGGCGGGGCACCCGACGACCGGTGGCGCCCGTGGTGTTCCAGTCCACGCTCGGGGTGGACGCGGCCATCGGAAGCGAGGTCCCCGGGGAGGCCGGACCCCTGGGGATCATCGATCTCGCCAGTCACCACCAGCAGTTGCGCACCCCGCAGGTCGCCCTGGAGCTGCGCCTGTTCGAACTGCGCGGAGAACTGGTCATCGTCTTCTCTCTGGTGGAGGAGCTGTTCGACGCCAAGGACGTGGACGCCCTCTTCGCGGAGGTGACCGACCTGGTCGAGTCCCTGGTGACCGGGGACGGATGGACGGCGGAGGTTCTTCTGCCGGAGGTGGTGGAGGCGCCGCGGGAGGAGGCGTCGGGCGCGCCCTCCCGCCTTTCGGTTCCGGCCCCGGTCACGACGGCGGGGGACGGGGCGGAGACCCCGGGCGCTCCGCGGGGCGTCCTGGAGGAGGAGGTGGCCGTCCGCTGGAGCGAGTTGCTGGAGCGACCGGTGACGGACCGGACCGCCGACTTCTTCGCGCTGGGAGGTGACTCACTGCTGGCCGTGCGCATGCTCGCGGCGCTGGCGCGGGACGGAAGGGGCCGGGTGACGCCCCGACGCTTCCTGGAGCGGCCCACCCCCGCCGGGTTGGCCCGGGCGTTGGCGGAGCCGGCGGGCGACTGAGCCCGAGCGGTGTACCACCGCGCGCCCACCCGGCAGCGCTCCCCGCTGGCCGAACGGTTGGGCGCCGAACTGCTGCCCGACGGTCTGGTGCGGGTGGACGAGTTCCAGCGCACCTCCGTGCCGGGGCTCTTCGCGG
>NZ_VKHT01000127.1 GCF_014141535.1 Streptomyces alkaliphilus
GCACTCAACGGGGATCTACCGGCGCTGCGGCCGGAGGAGTTGGAGCGGGTGCTGCTGGCGGCGCGGGCCCCGCGATGCTTCGTGCCGGACGCGGAGGGCACCGGCACCACGATGCTGACGGTGGCTCCGGGCACGGCCCCGGACCCGCGCTTCGGCCCGGACTCGCGGGCGCGGCACCGGGAGTCGGGGGCCCTGGAACTCGTCCTGTCCGATGTGCCGGGAGCCCGGCGGGACGTGGACACCGGGGCGGATCTGCTGGCGGCGCTGGAACTCGGGGTGGGACCGCACACCCGGCGGGCCTGGGCGGGACTCCACTCCCCCGCCGGGGGAAGGCGGGGCACGGGCGACGGTTCGGACGCCCGGCCGGGGTTCAGAAGGTCTGCAGGGTCACGAGGGTGATCCGGGGCGCGACGCGTCCGGCCGCGCGGTCCTCCCGGGGGTCGGTCTCGATCCGCACCCGTTGGCCGGGGCGGAGCAGACGCAGACCGCCGGCGTCGAAGGCTCCCGCGTCGAACTCCAAAGGGGTGCCGTCGTCGAGCAGCACGCTGCCGGCTCGGGTGGCGGGATCCCAGGTGTACGCGGTGGCCTGCATGCGCCGATCCTAGAGGTCCGGCACACGCAGGGTCACCCCGACCGACCCCGGCGGGGTCACTTGCTGCGTGTGGCCGTCCGCTTCGCCGTGGTCCGACGCCCCGCCGCCTTGCGGGCCGGGGCGTTGCCGGCACCGGTCTTCTTCGCCGACGCCTTCTTGGCGGTCTTCTTCGCCGTGGCCTTCTTGGCGGCCCCGGTGTCGCGGGCGGTCGTGGTCTTCTTCGCGGCGGTGCCCTTGGCCGCGCCGGCCTTCTTTCCGGCGGCGGCCTTCTTGGCGGTCGCGCTGCGGGTGGTGGTGCTCTTCTTCGCGGTGGTCTTCTTCGCCGCCGCCTTCTTGCCGGCGGTGCCACCGCTCAGGCTGCCCTTGGGCGCCTTCTTCACGGCCACGTCGTTCTTCGGAAGCTTCTTGCTGCCGGCCACCAGGTCCTTGAAGCCCTGTCCGGCGCGGAACCGGGGCACCGCGGTCTTCTTCACCCGAACCCGTTCCCCGGTCTGGGGGTTGCGGGCGTAACGGGCCGGTCGCTCGACCTTTTCGAACGAACCGAAGCCGGTGACCGACACGCGCTCCCCGGCGACGGTGGCCCGGATGATGGCGTCGAGAACGATATCGACCGCGAGTGCGGCCTGCTGACGGCCACCGAGCTTGTCGGCGATGGCTTCCACGAGCTGCGCCTTGTTCACGTCTTCCCCTTCGGAGGCATCGCTGGAACGAAACTGTTCAAGCTTTTTCGCACGGTAGGCAGATATATACCGCAAATCAAACCAGAAACGGGCGAATCACCCTTGTGTCGCAACGAACTGAGCCGCCACACGCGCCGATCCGGCGACATCCCCGGGTCCGGCGTCGAACGCCCGAAAGGTGACGCCGCCCGCCGGAACGACACCGCGTCGGCCACCGGGACCGGCGCGGGAACGACGCCTCCCTAACCGGGCGCCGTGACGCGCCCTCACGGGGGTTCCGCCGCGCGCCCGGTCCACCGGCTCACCCGGGCGCCCCCGCCGGCGCCCCGTTGGCCGTCTCCGGCGGAGAACTCCGCGGGAGCGGGGTCGAGGCGGACCGGAAGCCGCTCGAGGCGGGGCACGCCCACCGACGTGTCCCGTTCGGCGGCGACGGTAATGGACAACGACCGAGGGGGATATCCCGTCGCACCCCTCCGGGGACGGGCCTCATACGCACCCTCCGGTGCGCTTCTTTCAGCCGGACCACGAGGGGGGCGTGGAGCGGTGCCCGGTCGTCGTGGTCCATGCACCAATTGTGCCACCCGGGGGGAGTTGTCGCCCGACATCCCCCCGCACACAAGACGATACGGGTGTGTCCCCCACCCTGCGGTGGGGGACACACCCGTATCGGAAGATGCCGTGGAGGGGTCGAGAGCGCCCGGGGGAGCGACCGTTCGATGGCCGAAAAGTTCTCCCACAGGGGAGCCGGGACCGGGGCGGCCGGTGGGCCGGGCGAACCGGTCAGGCCACCAGGGTCCGCGGCTTGAAGGAGGGCCGCTCCGCCTCGTGGGCGGCGATCTCGTCCTCGTGTTGCAGCGTCAGGCTGATGTCGTCCAGTCCCTCCAACAGCCGTCGCCGGGAGTTCTCGTCGAGTTCGAAGGGGGTCTCCACACCCGGCGCCCGCACCACGCGCTCCACCAGGTCCACGGTGACCGGCGCCTGCGGGTCGGCCTCGACGACCTCCCACAGCCGATCGACCACGGCCTGGTCGAGGATGACGGTCAGCAGCCCGTTCTTCAGGGAGTTGCCGCGGAAGATGTCGGCGAACCGGGAGGAGATGACGGTCTTGAAGCCGTAGTTCTGCAACGCCCATACGGCGTGCTCCCGGGACGACCCGGTACCGAAGTCGGGACCGGCGATCAGCACCGTGGCCCCGGCGCGCTCGGGACGGTTGAGCACGAACTCCGGGTCACGGCGCCAGGCCTCGAACAACCCGTCCTCGAACCCGTCCCGGGTGACCTTCTTGAGCCAGTGGGCGGGGATGATCTGGTCGGTGTCCACATTGCTGCGGCGCAGCGGGACGGCCCGGCCGGTGTGCGTCGTGAAGGCTTCCATCGCTGATCAGACTCCCGCGGGGGTGGGGACGGAGGTGTGGTCGGACAGGTCCGCCGGGGAGGCCAGGTGCCCCGTCACGGCGGTGGCGGCGGCCACCTGCGGGGAGACCAGGTGGGTGCGGCCCCCCTTGCCCTGCCTGCCCTCGAAGTTGCGGTTGGAGGTGGAGGCGGAGCGCTCACCGGGCTTGAGCTGGTCGGGGTTCATCCCCAGACACATGGAGCACCCGGCGTGCCGCCACTCCGCCCCGGCGTCGGTGAACACCGTGTGCAGGCCCTCCTCGACGGCCTGCAGCGCCACCCGTACCGAACCGGGGACCACCAGCATCCGCACCCCGTCGGCGACCCGTCGGCCGCGCAGCACCTCGGCGGCCGCGCGCAGGTCCTCGATCCGGCCGTTGGTGCAGGACCCGACGAAGACGGTGTCCACCGGGATCTCGCGCAGCGGCTGTCCGGTGGACAACCCCATGTACTCCAGCGCCTTCTCCGCCGCCAGGCGTTCGCTGGGGTCGATGAAGGAGGCCGGGTCGGGAACCGACGCGGAGAGCGGGGCCCCCTGGCCGGGGTTGGTCCCCCAGGTCACGAAGGGGGCCAGCTCGGCGGCGTCGATGACGACCTCGTGGTCGAAGACGGCGTCCTCGTCGGTGCGCAGGGTGCGCCAGTACTCCACGGCGGCGTCCCAGTCGGCGCCGGTCGGGGCGTGGTCGCGTCCGCGCAGGTACTCGAAGGTGGTCTCGTCCGGCGCGATCATGCCGGCCCGGGCACCGGCCTCGATGGACATGTTGCAGATGGTCATCCGCGCCTCCATCGAGAGCTTCTCGATGGCCTCACCGCGATACTCGAGGACGTACCCCTGGCCGCCGCCGGTGCCGATCCGGGCGATGATCGCGAGGATCAGGTCCTTGGCGGTCACGTCCGCGGGCAGTTCGCCGCGGACCGTGACGGCCATGGTGCGGAAGGGGGCCATCGGCAGGGTCTGGGTGGCCAGGACGTGCTCGACCTGGCTGGTGCCGATACCGAAGGCCAGCGCGCCGAAGGCACCGTGAGTGGAGGTGTGGCTGTCCCCGCACACCACCGTCGTGCCGGGCTGGGTCAGGCCCAGCTGCGGGCCGACCACGTGCACCACGCCCTGCTCCCGGTCCCCGAGGGGGTGCAGCCGGACGCCGAACTCCGCGCAGTTCTTGCGCAGGGTCTCCAACTGGGTGCGGGAGACCGGGTCCGCGATCGGTTTGTCGATGTCGATCGTCGGGGTGTTGTGGTCCTCGGTGGCGATGGTGAGGTCGGTGCGCCGCACCCGACGACCGCTCTTGCGCAGCCCGTCGAACGCCTGGGGGCTGGTCACCTCGTGCAGCAGATGGAGATCGATGTAGAGCAGGTCGGGCTCGCCCTCCGCGCGCCGGACGACGTGGTCGTCCCAGACCTTCTCCGCGAGTGTCCGTCCCATCGCATTCCCTCCGACCCGGCAGCGTCGCCGGGCCTCAAATCGAATCGTGCCGTTCGGTCGGTGACCGTCGTCCGCGCCCCGCGGTCCGGACGGCGGCCCGGTCCGCGGCGCTCGCTGTCGAGGCCGACGGGACCGGTGCGCCCGGCTCCGGGCGGGAGTCGGGGATGTGATCCAGCGTGGCCCCTTCGCCGGGGAAAGGAACTTGCGTTTCACACTGTGAGACGCGAGTATCGTTGCATGGACACACCTGGTGCCGCCGACTCCAGCGGAGTGGGCGTCCTCGACAAGGCAGCTCTGGTGCTGAGCGCCCTGGAATCGGGCCCGGCCACCCTGGCCGGCCTGGTCGCCGCCACGGGCCTGGCCCGCCCCACCGCCCACCGCATGGCGGTGGCCCTGGAGTACCACCGACTGCTCTCCCGCGACATGCAGGGACGCTTCGTCCTCGGACCTCGCCTGTCGGAACTGGCCGCCGCCGCCGGCGAGGACCGCCTCCTGGCCGCCGCCGGACCGGTCCTCACCCACCTGCGCGACATCACCGGGGAAAGCGCCCAACTGTATCGTCGCCAGGGAGACATGCGGATCTGCGTCGCCGCCGCCGAACGTCTCTCCGGCCTGCGGGACACCGTGCCGGTTGGGTCGACCCTACCGATGAAGGCCGGCTCGGCCGCGCAGATCCTCATGGCCTGGGAGGAGCCGGAGCGCCTGCACCACGGCCTGCAGGGCGCCCGCTTCACCGCCACCGCCCTCTCCGGCGTGCGGCGCCGGGGGTGGGCCCAGTCCATCGGCGAGCGGGAGCCCGGGGTGGCGTCGGTCTCGGCCCCCGTCCGCGGCCCTTCCAACCGGGTGGTCGCCGCGGTCTCGGTCTCCGGACCGATCGAGCGCCTGACCCGCCACCCCGGACGCATGCACTCACGGGCTCTGATCGACGCCGCCAATCGCCTCACCGAGGCCCTGCGGCGCGGCACCGCCTGATCCCGGCACGGCCCCGGCCGGGCCCGATCCCCGGCCGGGGCCGTGCCGCTGCCCGCGCCCGGGAGCCCACGAGGACCCCCGGAGGGGCCGGGGCACGATCCGGTGATCCACCGGGGTGGGTGAGCCGGGTCACCGGGGGACCGAACCGGCTCGCGCACCACGCCACCACGCGGGAAAGCCCCGCGTGCGAACACGCGGGGCTTTCCCGGATGGTACCCCCGACCGGATTCGAACCGGCGCTACCGCCTTGAGAGGGCGGCGTGCTAGGCCGCTACACAACGGGGGCCCCAGCAGGCCTTTCGGCCAGTACCCCCGACCGGATTCGAACCGGCGCTACCGCCTTGAGAGGGCGGCGTGCTAGGCCGCTACACAACGGGGGCATGATCTCGCTGGGCGAAGATCGCGCTGGGCTACCAGGACTCGAACCTAGACTAACTGAACCAGAATCAGTCGTGCTGCCAATTACACCATAGCCCACCAAAACGTGACCTCGAGAGGTGTTGTTCCGGTGTTCGCCTCCCGGTTTCCCGGCCTTTCGGCCGGCCCCGTTCGGCGACGGGAAGAACATTACCCGATCGGGGACCGTGCTCCAAAACGGGTTCCCCCGCGGCGGCCCGCGGGTCCCCGGCGCTCTTCCGGGACCTCCTCGCGCGGAGCCACCGCGCCGGACCCGTCCCCCGGCGCAGGACGGGATGCCACCACTCCCCCGGGAGGGCCCGGAGAGCCCCGTGGGCCGCCCTCCGGGCCGACTTCCGGGCGACTCAGGCCCCCAGCCGCTCCAGCGCCGCGTCGACGCGCTCCAGCGTGCGCTCACGGCCGAGCACCTCGAGGGACTCGAAGAGCGGCAGCCCCACGGTCCGCCCGGTCACCGCCACCCGAACCGGGGCCTGGGCCTTGCCCAGTTTCAGCCCGTGCTCCTCCCCCGCCGCCAGGACGGCGGCCTTGAGCGCCTCCGTGTTCCACTCCGCCGCTGCCAACCGCTCGCGGGCCGTGCGCAACAGCGCCTCCGCGCCGGGCTTCATCGCCTTCTGCCAGGACGCCTCGTCGCGCACCGGCTCGTCGAGGAAGAGGAAGTCGACGTTGTCGGTGATCTCGGAGAGCACCGTCAACCGGGTCCGGGCCAACGGCGCGAGGGCGGCGAAGGCAGCCTCGTCGAACGCCTCCGGCTTCCACGGCGCCCGGGGGGCCCGCAGCCACGGCTCGCAGGCGGCGAGGAAATCCTCGGTGGACATCTCCCGCAGGTGGACCGCGTTGATCGCCTCGCACTTCTTGAGGTCGAAGCGGGCGGGGTTGGCGTTCACGTCCGCGATGTCGAAGGCCGCCACCATCTCCTCCAGCGAGAAGATGTCCCGGTCCTCGGCGATGGACCACCCGAGCAGGGAGAGGTAGTTGAGCAGGCCGGCGGGCAGGAAGCCGCGTTCCCGGTACAGGTTGAGGGACGCCTGGGGGTCGCGCTTGGAGAGCTTCTTGTTCCCCTCCCCCATCACGTACGGCAGGTGTCCGAAGCGGGGCATCGCCCCGTCGGTCACCCCGATGTCCGCGAGCGCGCGGTACAGCGCGATCTGGCGGGGGGTGGAGGAGAGCAGGTCCTCGCCGCGCAGGACGTGCGTCACGCCCATCAGCGCGTCGTCCACCGGGTTGACCAGGGTGTAGAGCGGAGCACCGGTGGCCCGGACGATGCCGTAGTCGGGGACGTTCTCCGGGGTGAAGGTCAGCTCCCCGCGCACCAGGTCGGTGAAGGTGATCGGCTCGTCGGGCATCCGGAACCGCACGATGGGCGTGCGTCCCTCCGCCTCGTGGGCGGCGATCCGCTCGGCCGACAGGTCGCGACAGGTGCCGTCGTATCCCGAGGGCCGGCCGGCGGCCCGGGCGGCCTCACGGCGTTCGGCGAGTTCGTTGGCCGAGCAGTAGCACCGGTAGGCGTGACCGGCGTCCTGGAGACGACGGGCGACATCGGCGTAGATCTCCATGCGCTGCGACTGCCGGTAGGGCTCGTGGGGGCCGCCCACCTCGGGACCCTCGTCCCAGGTCAGGCCGAGCCAGCGCATGGCGTCCAGGAGCGCCTCGTAGGACTCCTCGGAGTCCCGCGCGGCATCGGTGTCCTCGATCCGGAAGATCATGGTGCCCCCGTTCCGGCGCGCGAAGGCCCAGTTGAACAACGCCGTCCGGATCAGGCCGACATGCGGATTGCCGGTCGGGGACGGGCAGAACCGCACCCGGACCGGGGAGGTGTCCCCCGTGCCGGTCTCGGCGGGGGCGGAGGAGGGCGCGCTAGTCACGCTTGACCACCTTGTTGGTGAGAGTTCCGATGCCTTCGATGGTGACGGCGACCTCGTCGCCGATCTCCAGGGGGCCGACACCCGCCGGGGTGCCGGTGAGGATGACGTCCCCGGGCAGGAGCGTCATCGCCTCGGTGATGTGCGCGATCAGCTCGGGGATGCCGCGCACCATCTCGTCGGTGCGGCCGAGCTGACGCTGCTCGCCGTTGACGGTGCACATGATCGCCAGATCGGCGGCCCGCTCGGGGGTGATCTCCGTCTCGACCCACGGACCCAGGGGGCAGGAGCCGTCGAAGCCCTTGGCCCGGGTCCACTGCTCCTCGGAGCGCTGGATGTCCCGGGCGGTGATGTCGTTGGCGCAGGTGTACCCGAGGATCACCTCCGCCGCGCGGGAGGGCGGCACCTCCCGGCACATCCGGCCGATCACGACGGCGAGCTCCGCCTCGTGGTGGACCTCCCGGGAGAAGGAGGGGTAGGGAACCGGATCGTCGGGCCCGACGACGGAGGTGGAGGGTTTGAGGAAGATCACGGGGGTCTCCGGGACCTCGTTGCCGAGTTCACGGGCGTGTTCGGCGTAGTTGCGGCCCACCGCGACCACTTTGTTCGGCAGCACCGGCGGCAGCAGCCGGACCGCCTTCAGCGGGATGTGGCGTCCGCTGCGCTCCACCCCGCCGAAGGGGTGGCCGCGGACCACGTCCAGGACCGGCTCGTCCCGGTCCTGGTCGGTGTCCAGCACACCGAAACCGACGTTTCCCTCGAGGGAGAATCTGGCGACGCGCAACGTGGGGGCTGCCCTTCTCTCGCTGTCCCGCAGGTGACGTCCCAGC
>NZ_VKHT01001270.1 GCF_014141535.1 Streptomyces alkaliphilus
TCACCGGGGCGAGCACCGCGGCGATCGCCCCGGGGTCGGGGCGCCGGGCACCGGGGCGGACCCGACCCGCGACGACCCGTTGTCCGGCCGCCCGGGCCAGGGGGTGGTCGGCGGCCGGGAGAACGGGCAGCGGGTCGAAGCCGGCCGCGTCCAGCTCACCGGCCCACTCAGGGCCGGTGAGGAAGACCCGGTCCTGCCCGGCCCGGAGGTCGGTGAACCAGGTGCGTTCCGTCGGGCGGGCCGACATCAGGAAGTACATGGAGGTCAGTGCCTGGTGGTGTTCCGCGCAGGACTCGACCAGCACCAGGAGGCCGTCCGGGGCCAGCAGTTCGCGCAGGGCGGCCAGGGCGCGCCCCACGTGCCGGGCGTTGTGCAGGACGTTCGCCGCCAACACCACGTCCAGGGAGCCGTTCGCCAGACCCTGCGCCGCCGGGTCGGCGTCGATGTCGAGGAGGCCGTAGCGCAGTCGTTCCCCGAACTGTGCCCGTCCCTCGGTGAGGAAGTAGCGGGAGACGTCGGTGAACAGGTAGTCGACCGGAGCCCCGGCCAGCGCCTCGAGGACGGCGCCGGTGGTCCCGCCGACCCCGGCCCCGACCTCCAGCACCCGCAGGGGCCCACCGGCGCGTCGGTGGGCCTGCCCCGCCACCAGCTTCGCGGCGGCGGTGTTGGCCCACCGGCTGGGGGCGCTGTCGCGGTAGTTGCCCCGGGCGGTCGCGGAGTCGCCCTCGGGGAAGAGGAGTTCCTGCAGCGCCACCCGGTCCCTCAGCAGCAGGGGGAGCCGCTCGGCCGAGGCCAGGAAGAAGCGCGTCATCGCCGGTGGGTAGCCCAACCCCCGGCTGCCCTCCTCGACCGTCCGGCGGGATCGGGCCACCTCCACCCGGTCGGGAACGACGAGGTCGTGGAAACGCCCCGTGTCCGGATCCCGGCGCAATCTCCCCTCGATCGTCAGGGTGTCGAGCCAGCGCCGGACGATCCAGGCGTGGCGCGGGCGCGCCTCCAGCGCGGCCACCACCTCCTCGGCGGTGTGGGCGGCGCCGTCGCGGAACAGGCGGGCGCGGTCCAGGGTTCGGGCCATCGACAGCAGCGCGGTCTCGTCCAACAGGCGCATGAACCCGGGCAGCGCCCCGAGGTCCTCGCCCGCGACCGCGTCGTCCGCCGCCACGACGGCGGACGCCGGCGACGGGGTGGGGTCGGGGG
>NZ_VKHT01001271.1 GCF_014141535.1 Streptomyces alkaliphilus
CCCCCCGCTCGTCCTGCCCGTCCTGCCCACTCGTCCCCCCGTCCGGACCCGACGGCCCGGCCCCACGCCGGGCCCGACCGCCGGACGGGGCTCCCCCGGTCCTCCGGGGTTCCTCAGGAGTTCGCGTGCAACCACCCGTGATACGTGTCCCGGATCCCCTCCGCCAGGGGGATCGCCGGGGCGAACCCGAGCTTGCTCAGGCGGGAGACGTCCAACAACTTGCGGGGCGTGCCGTCGGGACGCGAGGTGTCCCAGGTGATCCGCCCGGCGAAGCCGGTGACCGAGGCGACGGTGGTCGCCAGTTCGGCGATGGTCAGGTCGGAGCCGCAGCCCACGTTGATCGGATCGGGTTCGTCGTAGGAGCGCAACAGCGTCAGGCAGGCCGCCGCCAGGTCGTCGCTGTGCAGGAACTCGCGCCGGGGCGTGCCGCTGCCCCACAACACCACCTCCGGGGCGCCCGACTCCCGGGCCTCGTGGAAGCGACGGATCAGGGCGGGCAGGACGTGCGAGGTCTCCGGGTCGAAGTTGTCGCCGGGACCGTAGAGGTTGGTCGGCATCGCCGAGATGTAACGGCGACCGTACTGACGGCGGTAGGAGCGCACCTGGCAGATCCCGGCGATCTTGGCGAGGGCGTAGGGCTCGTTGGTCGGCTCCAGGGGGCCGGTGAGCAACGACTCCTCCCGGATCGGCTGCGGCGCGTGCTTGGGATAGATGCACGAGGAGCCCAGGAACAGCAGACGGTCCACGTCGGCGGCGTGCGCGCCGGCGATCACGCTCAGCTGGATACGGAGGTTGTCCTCCAGGAAGGGCACCGGGTAACGGTGGTTGGCCATGATCCCGCCGACCCGGGCGGCGGCCAGGACCACGACGTCGGGACGGGTCTCCCCCAGGAAGGCGGCCGTCGCCTCCGCGTCGCGCAGGTCGACCTCCTCCCGGGTCCGGGTGATCACCTCGTGGCCCTCGGCCTCCAGGCGCCGGGTCACGGCGGAGCCCACCAGGCCCCGGTGCCCGGCGACGAATATGCGGGCGGTGGACGGCAGCAGGCCGTCGGCAGCAGTCATGGGAGGGGATTGTGCCGGCGTCGCGCCCCGCACCGATGTCGATTTCCGGAAAATTTCCGGAAATCGACGCATCCGTCCTCCCGCGGCGGCGGTGTCACCGACAGCGGAGGGCCGCCCCCGCCGCGTCCCCCGGTAC
>NZ_VKHT01001272.1 GCF_014141535.1 Streptomyces alkaliphilus
ACTGGATCGGATGCGGCGATGAACTGGGCTTTCACTCCATCGGGAAATGTGACCGAGACGTATGCGGCAGGACTGCTTCGGGCGATGCTGGAGATTCCCTCCCCGTCGTACCAGGAGCGCGCGCTGGGTGATTATCTGGCCCGGGCGATGACGGACCTGGGCTTTCGCGCGCACATCGATGGCGTGGGCAACGCGGTGGGCGTGATCGGACGTGGTGACGGCCCCACACTGATGCTCCTCGGACACATGGACACCGTGACCGGCGGGATTCCGGTCCGTTCCGAGGACGGCATGCTGTACGGCCGCGGCGCGGTGGACGCGAAGGGACCACTCGCGGCGATGATCTGTGCGGCGGCCGGCGCGGCGGACTTCCCCGGCCGGATCGTGGTGATCGGCGTGGTGGAGGAGGAGACACCCCGTTCACGTGGCGCGATGGCGATCCGAACCACCCACCACCGACCGGACGCACTGATCATCGGCGAACCGAGCGGGTGGTCGAGCGTGGTGCTCGGTTACAAGGGAAAACTGGACCTGCGCTACACCGTGAGATGTCCCGCCACCCACCCGAGCAACCCGGAACCAAAGGCATCCGAACTGGCCGTGACCTGCTGGAACACGGTGCTGGACCTGCTGGGGCCGGACGCGGGGCACCAGGTGTTCGACCGGCCGGGCGCGACACTGTGCCGACTCAACGGCGACCTGACCTCGGCGACGGCGGACCTGAGCATCCGTGTCCCACCGGGCTTCGACGTCGAGGCACTGCTCCGGGCACTGCGCGAACGACTACCGACCGGCAACCTCGAGGTACGGAACTCGGTGGCGGCCTGCCGGGTGGGCCGGGCCGACCCGGTGGTCCGTGCCCTGGTGTCCGGAATCCGCCACCTGCACGCCGACCCGCGATTGAAGGTGAAGACCGCCACCTCGGACATGAACACCCTCGCCGAGGTCTGGGACATCCCGATGGCGACCTACGGCCCCGGGGACAGCAGCCTCGATCACACGGACGACGAGCACATCGTGCTCTCGGACTACCTGCGCGGCATCGACGTCCTGACCCATGCCATCCAGGAGTTGGCACACCTGCCCACACACCCGGACCACGACCCGGCAACCGAGGCACCGCCACACATCAGGAGTCTCAGGTGACCGACATGACCCACCACATCACCACCCTCCCCGAACAGCGCCGCACGCGG
>NZ_VKHT01001273.1 GCF_014141535.1 Streptomyces alkaliphilus
CCGCCCGCCGTTCCCTGATCCGCCGCCGCTGACGGCTGCCCGATCCGCCCGACCCGTGCGGGCGGTGAGGGGAGCCGGAAAGCCCGGCCCGACCACCGAAGGAGCCCTCCCATGTTCGGAAAGAAGAAGCGCGCCGTCGACGCCTACGACCTCGAAGTCACCCTCCGCGGCAAGGACGGCAAGACGTTCACCGAGCGCGCGTCCGCCCTGGACGTCGACGGCTGCGGACAGGACGGCGTCGCCGGCGCCGTCGCGAAGGAGGCACTGGAGCGCAACCCGGGCGCGAAGCACGTCCGGACCGTGTCCAAGCGCACCGGCAACCGGGGCGACCGATGAACTGCGCCTTCTGCGCGATCGTCGCCGGCACCGCCCCGGCGACGGTGATGCGGACCTGGCCCGACGCGATCGCGATCGTGCCGCTGAACCCGGTCGTCGGTGGCCACTGGCTGGTGATCCCCCGCGTGCACGTGCCGGACGCCGCCGCCGACCCCGAGGTGTCCGCGGCCGTCATGCGGCGGGCCGCCGAGGTCATCGCCCACACCGGCGACGACTGCAACCTCATCACCTCGGTCGGCGCCCCGGCCACGCAGACCGTGTTCCACCTGCACCTGCACATCGTGCCCCGCGAGACCGGGGACGGCCTGCCGCTGCCTTGGACCCCCCGGCAGACCCCCGCCTGACCGACCAAGGGAGAACCGCCATGACCACCCAGCACTACGCCACCTGGGCCGACGCCTTCACCGACACCACCCGCGGGTACCACCACCCGCACTTCGTCCGCGCCGAGACCACCCCCGCGGGCGGCATCGACTTCGAGTTCAGCCCGTTCGACGGCACCGAGCCCGAGCCGGCCATGCCCGAGGTCCCCACCGACACCATCCCCCACGGCTCCCCCGACCGGGAGTTCCTGGTGCGGATGTACCGCGCCGCCCGCGAGCGGTGGGAGGAGGCGCGCACCGTCGTCACCGAGCCCGAGACCTGCGCCCGGTACCTCACCCTCGCCGGACAGGTGTTGGCCGACCGGGCGTTGACCACCGACGTCATCGACCGGGGCACCGAGTGGGAGCCGCGCTCCTACACCTGGGAGTGCCGCGGCTGCCCGGGCCTGGGCGACGGCTTCCAGTACCTCGCCGACGCCGAGCGGGACGCCAACGCCCACGCCGAGGCGTGCCGCGGCATCCCCGTCCCCTGACAC
>NZ_VKHT01001274.1 GCF_014141535.1 Streptomyces alkaliphilus
GTCGTGGACAGCGCGTGCACCGCCTCGGTGATGCCCAGGCCGTCCTCCAGTACCGCCCGGCGCAGCGCGTGGTCCAGGGTCAGGGTGGAGCCGGCGATGGCCCCGCCCTCCACCAGGCGGGCCACGCCGTCCCGCACCTCGACCTCCAGCGGCCCCAACGGATAGGTGCCGTCGCCCATCCCGGCCGCGCCCATCGCGTCGGTGATGAACGCCACCCGCCCCGGCCCGGCGTTGCGGAACGCCAGTCGCAGCACCGAGGGGTGCAGGTGCACGCCGTCGTTGATCAGCTCGACGGTGACCCGCTCGTCCTCCAGCAGCGCCGGGATCGGCCCCGGCGCGCGGTGGGCGAGCGCCGGCATCGCGTTGAACAGGTGGGTGGCGACCCGGGCGCCGGCGTCGATGGCCCGGCGGGTGGTCTCCCAGTCGGCGTCGGTGTGCCCGACGGCCGGGATCACGCCGTGGTCGGCCAGCAGCCGCACCGCCTCGATGCCGTGCGGCAGTTCGGGCGCGATGGTGAGCATCCGGGCGGTGCCGCGCGCCGCGTCGATCAGCTTGCGCACCTCGCCCGGCTCCGGCTCGCGCAGCAGCGAGGGCTGGTGGGCGCCGCAGCGGTTGAGGGCGATGAACGGCCCCTCGAAGTGGATGCCCGCCAGGTCACCCTGCTCGGTCAGCTCCGACAGCAGGCCGGCCCGGTCCGCCAGCCCGTCGAGGTCGTCGGTGACGGTGGAGGCAACCATGGTGGTGGTGCCGTGCCGTCGGTGGGTGTCGATGACGGTGAGGGCCTCGGCGGCGGTGCCGGTGGAGAAGGACGCCCCGCCGCCGCCGTGCACGTGCATGTCCACGAAGCCGGGCACCACCCAGTACCCCGTCAGGTCCAGGGTGCCCGCCTCCTCGGGGCGGCCGGTGACGATCCGTCCGCCCTCCACGGTGACCCGGCCGCCCTCGGCGACGCCGCCGGGCAGCACGACTCTCCCGCCGGTCAGCACGGTCCGGCCGGCGGTGGCGGAACCGGAGCGGCTCCCGGTCGGGCTGTGAGCGGTCATGGTTTGCGTACCTCCGCGGAGTCGGGTGCGGGGCCGGTGGGGGACGCCGTCGCGGTGACCGGTGTCTCCCCTCGCGGGTCCCGCCGGGCGCCGTCGGGTCCCTCGGCGGCGAACGGGCGGTTCGGGGCCCCGGCGACATCGGCGGGGTGGG
>NZ_VKHT01001275.1 GCF_014141535.1 Streptomyces alkaliphilus
GGTGTGACCGACGAGGGGGACACCGGCCCCGGTTCCACCGGCCGCCCCGTCCCCTTCCGTGTGTCGACGGTGGGTGATGAGGTCCTCGATGGAGATGAGGGTCAGCCCGTGCTTGCGGGCGAAGGGCACCAGTTCCGGGAGGCGGAGCATGGTGCCGTCCTCCCCGGCGATCTCGACGATGGCGGCGACGGGCGGCAGACCGGCGAGACGGGCGAGGTCCACGCCGGCCTCGGTGTGACCGGGGCGGGTGAGCACCCCGCCCGGACGGGCTCGCAGCGGGAAGACGTGACCGGGCCGGGCGAAGTCGGCCGCCCGGGCCGCCGGGTCGGCCAACAGCCGGATGGTGGTGGCCCGGTCCGCGGCGGAGATGCCGGTGGTCACGCCGTGGTCGGCGACGGCGTCCACGGAAACGGTGAAGGCCGTGCCCATGGACTCGCTGTTGGTGGTGACCATCTGCGGGAGATCCAGACGATCGAGATCGTCGCCCTCCATGGGAACGCAGACCAGACCGCGGCACTCGCTCATCATGAAGGCGACCACCTCGGGTGTGATCGCGGAAGCGGCGACGATCAGATCGCCCTCGTTCTCGCGGTCGGCGTCGTCCACGACGACCACGGGGCGACCCGCCGCGATGTCGGCGATCGCCCGCTCGACGGGGTCGAGGACGATGGCCTCCGAGACCCCGTCGGGGACGGACCCCCTCACGGGCAGGTCGGCGGCGGTCGGGCCGAAGGGGTGGTGCGGGGGACGGATGGTGTTCACTGCGCGGCTCCTTCCCGGGCTGCGAGGTCGGTCACGGGGACGGGAGCCGTGGGCTCGGCCCCGGCGGCCGCGTCGAGGGTGCGGGTGCGCAACCACCAGGAGCGCAGTCCCCACAGGACGAGTACGAAGTACAGGACGTAGACCAGGCCGGAGAAGGCGAGGCCGCTGGAGAAGGCGAGGGGGACCCCGACCAGGTCGACCAGCAGCCAGGCGAACCAGAACTCCACCAGGCCCCGGGCCTGGGCGATCATCGCCACCAGGGTGCCGACGAAGATGTAGGCGTCGGGCCAGGGGTTCCAGGACAGTACGGGAACGGCCGTGAACAGACCGCCGACCGCCAGGGTCCCTCCGACCGCACCCGCGAGGAGCAACAGACGCTCGCGGCCGGTGGCGAAACGGACGGCGATCCGGTCGTCCCGCCCGTCCCTGGCC
>NZ_VKHT01001276.1 GCF_014141535.1 Streptomyces alkaliphilus
GCCGCGACCGGGGGGTCGGTGGGGGAGAGCTCGGTGGCCACCCGGTCGGTCACGCCCGCCCCGGCCTCCGCAGGGAGGGCGAGCAGCAGTGGTGTCGCGGCGGCGAGCGCCGCCAGTCGGCCGCGACCGCGCTCCTCCCACTCCGGTCCGTACGCCGCCCCCGCCGCCGCCTCCAGCTCCCGCAGGAAGGTCCCGGCGTCCGCGGGGCGGGCGTCGGGGGTCTTGGCCAGGCCGCGACCGATCAGCTCCCGCAGCGGTTCGGGCACCGGCTCCAGGGGAACCTCGGAGGTGGTGTGCCGCAGGGCCAGTTCGGCGATGTTCGTGCCGGTGAAGGGAGGGGCGCCGGTCAGGCACTCGTAACAGGTGGCGGTGGCCGCGTAGACATCGCCCGAGGGGGCGGCCGGCTCACCGCGCCACTGTTCGGGAGCCATGTAGGAGGGGGTGCCGCTCACCGTGCCCGGTCCGCCGGGTCCGTGCGCGTCGCCGGGCCGCCCGGGATCCCCGGGGCTCGCGGAATCCGGAGCGGCGGGATGCCGGGCGGCGATGCCGAAGTCCACCAGCTTGGAGAGTCCCGCCGGTGTGACCAGCACGTTCTCCGGCTTGTAGTCCCGGTGCACCACCCCGGCCGCGTGCGCCGCGGCCAGTCCCAGCAGCGAGCCCCGCAGCACCGTCAGCGCCGCCTCCGGACCCACCGGGCCCTCCCGGCGCAGCAGGGCCCGCAGTGAGGCGCCCGGCACCGGCTCCATCACGATCGCCGCGTCCCCGAGCGCGGTCTCCACGTACTCGTACAACGCCGTGACGTGCGGCGAATCCAGCCCGGCCAGCAACCGCGCCTCGGTGCGGAACGCCTCCCGGAACCGGGGATCGCGCCCCAGCCGTGGCTCCAGGTACTTCACCGCCACCGGTTCGCCGGTCGCCACGTGTTCGGCGATGACCACCCGTCCGCTCGCGCCGGAACCCACTTCCCGGCCGACGGTGTACCCCGGCACCACCCAGGACCCGTCGGCCTCCGGCCGCCCCGCCGGGTGGTCCCGCTCGTCGAGGGTCTGCCGATCCCCGCAGTCGTCGAGGGTCTCCAGGTCGTCCCCGGTCTCCCGGTCGTCCCGGCTCCGCTCCCGCGGCCCCTCCGCTCCGGCCATCGTCGCCCCCCTGCGTGTCCCTCCCCGGCGGAGTCGCGCACGGCGACCCCACGT
>NZ_VKHT01001277.1 GCF_014141535.1 Streptomyces alkaliphilus
GGCCCGCACCACGTCCCCCGGACCGATGCCGGGAACATAGTGGCGCGCGGCGCGCATGTAGGCGCGCACCGACAGGGAACCCCGTAGCTCCCGCAGACCGGTGCGCCAGTGGCGGACCGCCATCCGCGCGCTTCCCGGCCAGGAGGCGATCCGCAGGAGTTCCGCCGGATCCACCCGCCAACGGTGGTACCCCTCGCGGGCCGTCGCCAGGACGGCGTTCGGGCCCACCTCCACCCCGCCGTCGATCCGGCGGGTGAAATGCACGCCCAGGAAGGGGTAACGGGGATCGGGGACCGGGTAGATCATCCCCCGCACCAGATCCGCCTTGGATGGCCGCACGCGCATGTACTCCCCCCGAAAGGGGATGATGCGCGGCTCGGCGGTGTCGGAGAGCAGCCGACCCACCCGGTCGGCGTGCAGGCCCGCGCACACCACCAGCCGGTCCACCGATTCGATGCGCCCCCCGGCGGTGACGCGCAGGCCCCCTCCCTCCCGATCCACCGCGCTGACCCGTCGACCGAGCAGGATCTCCCCACCGGCGGCGACGATGTCCCGACCGAACCCCTCCGCGATCCGCACGTAGTCGGTGATCGCGGTGCGGGGGGAGTGCAGCGCCACCAGCCCTCCGGCATGGGGCTCGACCTCGGTGATTCCGCCGGCGGTCAGTTTCCGCAGCCCGGGAACGCCATTGGCCCGCGCGAGGTCCGCCAGCCGTTCCAGCCGGGGCACCTCCTCGGGCGTGACCGCCACCACGAGCTTGCCGCACTCCTCGTACGGCAGACCGTGCCCGGCGCAGTACTCCTTCAACAGGGAGCGCCCCCGGGTGCACAGTCGGGCCTTGAGGCTGCCGGGCGCGTAGTAGATCCCGGCGTGCACCACTCCCGAGTTGTGCCCGGTCTGGTGGGCCCCGATGGAGTCCTCCTTCTCGAACACCACGACCCGGGTGCCCGGTCGGCGCAGGGTGATCTCCCGGCCCACGGCGAGGCCGAGGATCCCCGCTCCGACGATGCCGACGGTCTCCTCGGCCATCACGTTCTCCGTTCCGCCGATGGGATGGACACACCCCGCCCCTCGGGGGGTGAAGCACACGGTCACCGTCTTCACCCGGATGTGAAGCGCGGGGCATCCTCCCCCTGCCCCCCGAAGGCCGCCCACGGGTTCCCGGAGCCCTCACGGGGTGGTGCACCTGTCT
>NZ_VKHT01001278.1 GCF_014141535.1 Streptomyces alkaliphilus
GTCCGGTACCGCACCGGCCATGACGTCCCCTCGCGCCCCGGGCCCTCCGTGCGGTCGATCCACCGCACGCTCCCGCTCGCCGCTCGCCCGTTCCCCGGCCGGGCGCCCGCGACGCCACCGCTTCCACCGCCCGGCACCCGCCGTCGCGCCCGCGCCCGCGCCCGCGCCCGCGCCCGACCGTGCCATGTCCGTGGCGCACCCGGACCGCGCGACACCACGAGCCCGCGCCCGGCCCCGCCCGAAACGCGCGACGCGCCGCTTCCGGCTCCGGGGAACCGAACACGGCGCGCCGACGCGACCGATGACGTCCGGCGCCACCGGTGGGGGAGCTGCCGCCCGCCCCCGCACGGCGAACCGCACGGAACGCGACGGGCGGATGGGGGATGTCAGCCGAAGGCCACCCAGGCGACCACGGCGAGGACGACGACGCCCACCGCGATCCCCAGGATCAGGCCGAGCCTGGACCCTCCGGAGGAGGAGGTGGAAGCACTCGGGCCGCTCCGCGTGTCGTCGTCGACGAACGCGCGGAACATCTGGGTGCTGCCGGCCGGATCGTGTTCCTGCGGGCCCTGCGGTGCATGGGGGTTGTGAGCCATGCGGGGGACCCTAGCGAACGCTCTTGCCCGGGCGGTACCCGGGCGTCGGTTCCCGGCCGCTCCCGGGCCGGCCCGGGGCTCCCCGACCGGCCCGGGGGCGGTCAGTGCGGCAGGAACCGCAACCACACCGCGACCCCTCCCTGCGCCTCACACGCCCCGCGCCGGCGTTCCACGAACACCAGCGTCCCGTCGTTGCACCACGCCGCGGGCTCGACCAGGTCCCCGCTCTCCTCCTCGGGGAGGGGCTCGGTCCCGTCCTCCTCGCCCCACATCAACCCGGCCCCGTCGTCCTCCTCCGGCCCCGGCGGGGGCGTCGACTCGCCTCCCGACGGCTCCTCCCACGAGGGGATCCCCTCCGTGGCGCCGACCGGCGGCTCGGCGGGCGGTGGCGGCTGCCGGGTGACCGTCTCGGTGACGGTGGTCGTCACCGGGGGCGGCTCCGCGGGCTTCTCCTCGCTTCCCCCGGACGCCGGGGGACCCGGGGACGGGCCGGCGGGCACCGGCTCGTTGCCCTGTTCGCTCCTCACCGGCCCCCCGGGGGCTTCGGCCTCCCCCGGCTCGCCGACCGCCGGGCCCGCCGTGGCCGGGAACGACTC
>NZ_VKHT01001279.1 GCF_014141535.1 Streptomyces alkaliphilus
CGGCCCGCCCGCCAACCCCGGTTCCGCCTCCGCCGCGCCCTCCCCACCCGGCTCCGCCGAACGCGAGTCCTCCGCCGCCCCCGCCGCCCGGACACCCGCCCCCCGGACACCCGCCGCCCACCGCCGGCGCGCGGGATGGATCACCCTCGCGGTCGTCATGGCGGCCCTCCCGGCCCTCCTGGGCCTGCGCGCCCTGGCCGGCCGTACCTGCCGTGGGACGACCGCGGTGACGACTTCGCCTTCGAGCCCGGCCGCGCCTACGGCTGCACCGTCCACCGACGGGAGGGCCTGCTCTACGCCGGACACAGCGAGACCGCCGACGAGTTGTTGTACCAACTGGTCATCAGCCGGGATGTCCTGGAGGCCCAGTGCCTGCTGGACCACCACGGGTTCCCGCCCGGACCGGTGGACGGGGCCTATGACGCGCTGACCGAACGCGCCGTCAAACGCTTCCAGGAGGCCCGGGAGCACCTGGTGGTCGACGGTATCGTCGGCCCCCACACCTGGGAGGAGCTGCGGCGGTGAGCGAGCGACTGCCCCCCGAATGCGTCGCGTTGGCGGCCGAACTCCGGTCCCTGCGCGAGCGCACCGGTCTGAGTCTGGCCGCGCTGGCCGATCGGACCACCGCCGGCAAATCCTCCTGGCACCGCTATCTGGGGGGCACCAAGCTGCCGCCGCGCGACGTGGTGGTGGAGTTGTGCGCGTTGGCGGGGGAGCCGCCGGGCCGGGCGGTCGCGCTGTGGGAATTGGCCGAGACGGCGCGCAGCGGCCGGGACACCCCGCCCCGGCCGTTCCCCCGGGCGGTCCCGAGGGAGGACTCCGGGGGGCACCCGGCCGGCCCGGGCACCCCGGGCGGGGGTGAGGACAGCGCCACCGGCCCGCGCTCCGGGGCGCGGGCGGACGACCCCGGGGCGGTGGACCGGGCCGGGCCGGCGTCCCCGCCGGTGGCCGGGGACGCCGACCCGCCCGCACCGGGCCCCTCCGGGGCGCGGGAGACCGATCGGGGTTCCCCGGCTCGACCGCGCCGCCCGCGATGGGCCCTGGTGGTGCCGGGTCTGATCGCCTACACGGCGCTGGTGACGACGTTGGCCCTGCTGCCACCCGGCGGGGGTCCCGACGCGGGGGCCGGCCCGACGCCGGCCGGCTGCGTCGGGCCGGGGTGCACGGGCAAGGACCCCGAGTCGCAGGG
>NZ_VKHT01000128.1 GCF_014141535.1 Streptomyces alkaliphilus
CCCGAACACCGGGCGATTCCCCTCGCACCCCGCGTCACCGCAGGTCAGAGTCGGGTGAAAGCGAGGCGGGAGCATGGCGGGAGGTGGGCGTCCGGCCACGGGCGGTCGCCCGCGCCGGGACGCGGGAGGACGTGACGGGTGTGCCGGACCGGTCATTCTCGCGCGAAGAACCGGGGGATCCGCTCGAAGACACGCCGGTTTGCCCCCTAGGATTCGGGCGAGGGCATATCCGGGTGTGTTCCGGCCGGACGCACCCCGAGAGGTACCCCGTACGACTCACCCGTCTGATTCGACAGGAACCCCATGAGCGAGACTTCCTCCCCCTTCGGCTTCGATCTCGTGCGGCGTGGCTACGACAAGGGCCAGGTGGACGACCGCATCGCCAAGCTGGTCGCCGACCGGGACAGCGCGCTGGCCCGCATCACCTCCCTGGAGAAGCGCATCGAGGAGCTGCACCTCGAGACGCAGAACGCGCAGGCCCAGATCTCCGACTCCGAGCCCTCCTACGCGGGTCTGGGTGCCCGCGTGGAGAAGATCCTCCGCCTCGCCGAGGAGGAGGCCAAGGACCTGCGCGAGGAGGCCCGTCGCGCCGCCGAGGCCCAGCGCGAGCTGGCCGAGAAGCAGGCCCAGCAGGTGCGCAACGACGCCGAGTCCTTCGCCGTGGACCGCAAGGCCAAGGCCGAGGACGAGGGCGCCCGCATCGTCGAGAAGGCCAAGAACGACGCCGCCGCGACCCGCGCCGACGCCGACAAGGCCGCCCAGGCCAAGCGGGAGGAGGCGGACGCCCTCTTCGAGGACACCCGCGCCAAGGCCGCCCAGGCCGCCGCCGACTTCGAGACCAACCTCGCCAAGCGTCGGGAGCAGTCCGAGCGGGACCTGGCCGCCCGTCAGGCCAAGGCCGAGAAGCGACTCGCGGAGATCGAGCACCGCGCCGAGCAGCTGCGCCTGGAGGCCGAGAAGCTGCGCACCGACGCCGAGCGCCGCGCCCGTCAGACGGTGGAGACCGCCCAGCGCCAGGCCGAGGACATCGTCGCCGACGCCAACGCCAAGGCCGACCGCGTCCGCAGCGAGTCCGAGCGCGAGCTGGCGGCGCTGACCAACCGCCGCGACAGCATCAACGCGCAGCTGACCAACGTCCGCGAGATGCTGGCCACGCTGACCGGCGCCCAGGTGGCCGCCGCCGCTCTCGGCGACACCGACGACGACAACGAGGGTCTGAGCAAGGGCGTCCCCGCCCAGCAGTCCCGCTGACCCGAACCGACCCGCCCGCCGCCTCGCCCCTCCGTGCGGGCGGGTCGGCGGGCGGGTCGGTGACGTCCCGGTCCCGGCGCCCCGTGCCCCCGCGCGGGGCGCCGTGCCGTTTCCGTACCGACGCCCCGCCGGAGAGGTCAGTACCGGGGGGCGTTGCGGGAGCGGCGGACGACGGGGGCGCGCCGGTCACGGGCCGTCCAGCACCCGCTGTGCCAGTGCCGGCGGTCATCCACCGCCCCGAACCGCTGCCACGCCACCACGTGGGGCAGGCCCGGCGCGATCTCCTGGTCGCACCCGGGACAGCGGTAGTGCTTCACGGCCGCGGCACCGCTGACGCGCCGCACCACCCACTCCTCACCGCGCCAGTCCTCGGTGGTCTCCGTGCCGCGCGCGCCGCCCTCCCCGGAACCCCGGGTGTCGGGACGTCGGTCGCGCCGGTGGTTGCGCCGGGGGGACACCTGGCACCTCCGGTTCCGTTCGTTCGCTCGCCGGTCTCGCCGCCCATCCGTCCGACCGCGCCCGACGAACGGGGCGCCCGGTGGGCGCTCCCAGCCTACGCACCCGGGCGGGGGTCGCGGGGCCGGCGCACGCCGTCCCGGCGGGCGCGGTCGGCGTGCGCCCCGGTGCCGCGACGCGCCCTCCGGACGCGGACACGCCGCCGCGCTCCGGGGAAGTGTCACTTGAGTATCGGCTTTCCCCCCTCATCACGAAATCCACTCGAAAGCCATGATCATCGGAAAAACTCTGCGTCAGGCCGTGCCCTTGGCACGTGTCAGGCGTTGATGCCATGGAGATATGTGATGCACACAGCGCATCACGAAGGAGTGAAGGCATGCGTGTGGGGACATTCGTGTTGGCCGGCCGGTTCCCGGGGCAGACCGATCGGGAGGCGCTGGACCGGGCCGTCCGGACCGTGGTGACCGCCGAGGAGGCGGGCCTGTGCGACGCCTGGTTGGCCGAACACCATTTCGTCCCCTACGGGACCTGCCCCTCGGCGGCGACCCTCGCCGCCCACCTGCTCGGCCGCACCCGGCGCATCGGCCTGGGCACCGCCATCAGCGTGCTGTCGACCGTCCACCCGGTGGCGCTCGGGGAGCAGGCCGCGCTGCTGCACCTGGTCTCCGGGGGACGTTTCACCCTGGGCGTGGGACGCGGGGGCCCATGGGTGGACCTGGAGGTCTTCGGCACCGGCCTGCCCGCCTTCGAGCGGGGGTTCCCGGAATCCCTGGACGTCCTGCTGCGGTGGCTGCGCGGCGGCGAGGTGGGCTCGGCCGGGGAACTCCACCGCTTCCGACCCGTGACGGTGGTCCCCGACCCCACCGAGCCCACGGGAGCGGACCGCTCCACCACCGGGCCACCGGTGGTCGTCGCCTGCACCTCTCCGGGGACGGTCCGGCTGGCGGCGGAGCGGGGTCTGCCCATGCTGCTGGGGATGCACGCCGGTGACGAGGAGAAGGCCGCGATGGTGCGGCTGTGGCGGGAGACCGCGCGCGCCGCGGGTCACGACGCGGAGACCGTGGCGTGCGACCGGCACGTCTCGGTCGGTGTGGTGCAGATCGGCGACAGTCACACCGGGGCGGTGGAGACGCTGCGTCGGGCGCTGCCGGGGATGTTGCGGCAGGGTTTGGCCGCGCACCGCACGGTGGACGGCCGGAAACGCACCATGCGCGACCCGCTGGCGTACACCGAACTCCTCTGCGAGCTGCACCCGGTGGGCACCCCCCGGCTGTGCGCGGACCGGATCGCCGCCACCGCGGAGGCCACCGGGATCACCCGGTTCGCCCTGCTGGCGGAGGGGTCGGGGGACCCGGAACTCACGGAGGAGACCCTGTGGCGACTGGGGACGGAGGTGCTGCCGCTGCTGCCGGACGCCGCGTCCGGAGCCGGGGCGCGGGCGCCCGCCGTTCCGGCCGTCACCGTCCCCCCGTCACCGGGCTTCCCGGAGGCGGAGGCCGGGAAGCCGGTGGGGCGGGTCGGGGTGACGGGGCGGCCGGAACGGTCCGGGCGAACCGGGTCGATCGACGAGGGTGTCGCCGGCGGGCTCGGGGGGAGGGTCAGCAGTCCCGCAGTTCCGGTGACTGGTTGAGCAGTTGGCCCCGGAGGGAACGGAACCGGCCCAGCCGGTCGTCCACCGAGGAATCCAGCGGGAAGACCGCCACCCGGTGGCAGTTCTGGAAGGCGAGCCGGACGCCGAAGTGACGCTCCAGCGAGCCCCTGATGGCATCGCTGGCCAGCGCCCGCAGCAACTGGCCACGGGCCTGCTCGCTGGGGGGCGGGGTGGTGTTGTCGGCGAATTCGCCACCGTCCACCTGCAGGCGGGCGACCAGGTTGCTGATCATCTCCCAGGCGTACGGGAGGGAGGTACGGACGCAGTCGACGAAGGCGGCTTCGTCGACCTCGCCTCGCTCGGCCTGCTCCAGGAGCGCCGGTGAGACGTCGAGCGACATGGGGTTCTCCTCTCGCGACCCCCGGGGCGGGGGTCTGACGGACGGGCCGGGAACGTCGCTCCCCCGATCACCGGCGGACCGACCGGCGCGGCATGTGGGCACTCCGCGCCGTGCGGCACCACCCGATGGTGATCAGTGGTGATCGAATGAATTCGGACGGCGACACCCCCGGAGACACCGTACGGCTCCCTGACCGGCCATGTCAGTGGAATGAGCACATAACTGGCCACGATCGGAACCATCCGTTCTCATCCGATCTGCTGTCATATCGCATGAACGCCACGGGAGTCGACGACCGGCCACCGGCCGGGCGTCCCCCGCCCCCGGGGGAAGGGCGGGCCCCGTCGGTGACGACTTCGCCCCCGGAGCCCCGGGCCGGTAGCGTGGCCGACCATGCGCCTCGTGATCGCCCGCTGCTCCGTCGACTACGCCGGCCGCCTGACGGCCCATCTGCCCCTCGCCCCCCGGCTGATCCTGGTCAAGGCGGACGGGTCCGTCTCGATCCACGCCGACGACCGCGCCTACAAGCCGCTCAACTGGATGTCGCCCCCGTGCACCCTGAGCATCGACGAGGGGACCGGGGAGAACGGCGACGAACAGCTGTGGACGGTGATCAACAAGAGCGGCGAGAAACTGTTGATCACCATGGCCGAGGTCCTGCACGACTCCTCCCACGAACTGGGTGTGGATCCGGGGCTGATCAAGGACGGCGTCGAGGCCCACCTGCAGGAACTCCTGGCCGACCGGATGGAGACCCTGGGCGAGGGCTGGAGCCTGATCCGCCGGGAGTACCCCACCGCCATCGGACCGGTGGACATCCTGGGGCGGGACGCCGAGGGCGCGACGGTCGCCGTGGAGATCAAGCGACGGGGCGAGATCGACGGCGTGGAACAACTCACCCGCTACCTGGAACTGCTCAACCGCGACCCCCTGCTGGCCCCGGTCCGGGGCGTCTTCGCCGCGCAGGAGATCAAGCCCCAGGCCCGGGTGCTCGCCTCCGACCGGGGCATCCGCTGCGTGGTGCTCGACTACGACGCGCTGCGCGGCATCGAGGACGACAAGCTCCGTCTCTTCTGACCCCGGCCGCGCCCCGCCCGGCTCCGTGGCCGGACGGGACCGCGCACGGGGAGGCGCCCCGGCCCCACGTCCGGGCCGGGGCGCCTCTCCGCCCTCCCGCCCCCGCAGCGGGGCCGGGCGGGACGCGGAGGCGCGGGTCAGGACCAGCCGATCCCGTACCGGCCGCCCCCGTGTTCGGCGAGGAAGGTGTCGATCGCCTCCGGGGGCAACGGCGGCGGCAGCGGCTGCCGCTCCTCGATCCCCTCGAAGGCGGGCTGGAAGCGCATGGTGCTGCCCGGGTCCACCGGGTACACCTCCTCGTCCACGCCGATGATCTCGGCCTTCCGACGGGCGTACCGCTCGATGGTGCGCCGCCACTCCTTTGGCGGGACCACGCCGGGGGACTTCAGTCCCCGGGAGAAGACGTTGAGGTGGATCTCGTCCCAGGGGTCTCCCGCACTCTCCGACTCCTCCAGATAGTCGGTGAGGGCGTCCAACGACGGCCGCATGTTGAAGCGCAGCCAGAACGGCACCGCCCCCACCTTCAACGCCCACAGGGGGTCCCACTGCACGTAGGACTCCACCAGCAGCCGGTTCCCGGCCAGACCCCGCTCCCGGTACCAGGAGCGGTAGAAGTCGGCGACGAAGGCGCTGGGCACCTGCGGGTCCTCGAAGACCAGCCGGCGCACGGGGTGGTCGGAGCGCTCGGCGACCCGTCGGATGTCCTCGGCCATCGAGGGGTGGAAGCCCCACTCGGCCTCCGGTCGCCGCGCGTCGGGCTCCGGCGGCTCCCATCCGTCGCGATCCGACTTCGCGGTGTGCAGGAAGTCGGTGATCCGCTCCCCGGTGTCGTGGTACTCCTCCTCCGGAATGCCACCGAGGCAACCGAACTGGAAGTACGTGCGGTCCCCGACCTCCCGGGTGCGCCAGTCGCGGGTGCACTCCACCTGGATGACCGGGGCCCCCGGCGCGAGACGTTCCTCGATGAACCGCTCGTAGGTCTCGCCGAGTTCCAGCCGCTTGAGTCGCAGGTGGGCCATCTTCGCCGGCATGGCGCGGTCCTGGCCGGGATCGTGCATGTGGTGGACCGCGATCCCGGGATTGTCCGCCGCCACCCGGCGGGCGAGGGGGGCGATGGCGTCCAGCGCGGCGCGCGGGTCGTCCGGGTGGGTGGCGGTGTCCCGTACCGAGACCAGCTGGGTCTGCGGCAGGAACGGCGCCCCCAACGCGGCGGCCAGGTGCACCACGGCCCCGCTGGTCGAACCGATCACCAGCGCCGGGTACGGGCCGGGGCCGTACTGCCGGACCACCCACTCGTCGAGATCCTCGATCCGGACGTCCCGCACCCGGTCCAGGGGTATCGCCTGCTGGTAGCCCATGCCGGCGAAGACGCGGCGGCGCACGGGACGCGGAAGGCGGGCCAGGCCGTTCGCCAGGCGCGGTGAGCCGGGCCCCATGGACATCCCGCGGTGGCTCTCCCCGTGCAGGAAACTCCCCAGGGCCCGGACGGTGTTGGCGGAGGAGTCGAAGTCGGTCCGGAAGCGGGCTCCCTTGGCCCGGGACATGAGTTTCACCGGTTGGTCCTTTCCTCGGCCGCCCGGCCGGAGACGACCGCCGAGCGCCGCGTCAGCAGCTCCCGGGTGATCCGTGCCATCTCCACGGGCGATGAGTGGTTCAGGGCGTGGGGGGCGCCGGGCACCTCGATCAGCCGGCCGTCCGGCAGCAGGTCAGCGACCTCCCGGGCCCGGGAGTGCGGGGTGAACCCGTGGTCGTCCCGTCCCCTCGCGGGGGTCATCCGGATCGCCGCTTCTTGACCACCCGGGCCACCTTCCACGCACCCACCGCCACGGGCAGGACGTGCCGGGCGCGACGGCTCTTCCCTCCCCCGCCGACCATCGGCACCCGACGCCCGACCCCGGCCGCCAGACCGACCAGGGCGACGGCCGTCAGGGTCCGCCGGACGTTGGTCCGCCGCCGGCCGTGCCACCCGCCCGGTACGGAGCCCGTGTCGGACACCGACTCGTAGAGGTTGCCGGCGTTGGCGGGCGCCGGTTCCTTGCGGGAGAGGTGCTTGCGGTCGAACATCCTCCCCATCGTGCTCTCGACCGTCCCCGGGGCCATCTTCGACTCCATGACCATCTGTCGGGCCATCGGGCCGACGACGGTCTCGCGACGCGGCATCCGCGTCATGTTCACGATCGCCCGGGCCACCCGCTCCGGGGGGTACACGGGCGGCATCGCCAGCACCTTGCGACCGGAGTAGTTGGCCGCCTCGTCGAAGAAGGGGGTGTCGATGGTGGCCGGCAGCACGGAGCACACGTGCACACCCCGCACGCCCTCCACCTTCAGCTCCTGCCGCAGGCTCGAGGTCAGTCCCCGGATGGCGAACTTCGACATCGTGTAGGCCTGGTTGTAGGGCTGGCTGATGACACCGACGACGGATGAGACGTTCACCAGGACCCCGTGGCCCCGCTCGCGCATGAGCGGCAGGGCGGCCCGCGCGCCGTGGACGTAGCCCATGACGTTGACGTCCATCACCCGCCGGATGTCCTCCAACGGGACCTCCCCGAAGGGTCCGATCGCGGTCACGGCCGCGTTGTTCACCCACACGTCGATCCGGCCGAACCGCTCCACGGCCCGCCGCGCCAGGGCGTCCACCGCCTCGGGGTCGGTGACGTCGGTGGGCACGACGAGGGTCCCGGCCCCGCCGTGTTTCTCGCATTCGCGGGCGGCTTCCTCCAGGGCTTCCTCCCGGCGGGCCGCCAGCACCACGGCCGCGCCCTTGCGGGCGAAGCTCAGGGCGGTGGCCCGTCCGATGCCGCTGGACGCTCCGGTGATCACCACCACGGAATCACGTACGCGCATGTCACGCCTCCTTGCTCGGGTACCCGGGGTGTCACGAACCGCGGGAGTTCGTGGCACCCCGGGTACCCGCCCGGCGGGCACCGAATCGCGCAAATGATCTACTTATGGAGCATGCGGGAGATGCGGGGGACACGGCGTACGCGGTCGCCCCGGGTCGCCTTCCATCGCCTCACACCATCCCCTCCGTCCCCTCCCGTCCCCTCTTCCGTCTCCCGACCTCCGGACCCGTCCGGGACGGCGGGGGAGCCGTCAGCGGGACGGGCGTTCCTGTCGGCGGGCACGGTGCCGCTTCAGGGCCCGCCAGGCCGCCAGGGCCGCGGGCACCATCCGCAGCAGACCGCCGACGCGCACCTCCGTCGTGGCGAGGGCGACGACCGGCAGCGCCACCGCGAGCGCCGGCAGGGAGGGCACCCCATCCCCCTCGGTCCGCTCCGGGGCGGTCTGCGGTGTCGAGACGGCACTGTTGTGCACGGTCATCCTCGGCCTCCTCGGATCACGTCAGGGGGTATCTCCCCTCCCGGCGCATGCCCACCGCGAATG